>NZ_JBEZXZ010000104.1:0-30164 GCF_040638275.1 Actinoplanes sp. NPDC026623
GGGCCGTCGACGCCCGCGGGTCCGGCGGGCCGCCCGCCGCCGCGGTGATAGCACCGACGCAGCTGCCGGCCGACGTGCGCGCGTTCACCGGCCGGGCCGGCGAACTCGCCGCGCTCGACCTGATGCTGGCCCCGCCGGACGGTGACGAGCCGCCGCTGACCGTCGCGCTGCTGTCCGGCACGGCCGGGGTCGGCAAGTCCGCGCTGGCCGTGCGGTGGGCGCATCGCGTGCGGGACGCGTTCCCCGACGGGCAGCTCTACGTGAACCTGCGCGGCTACGACGCCGACCAGCCGGTCGCGGTCGCGGACGCGCTTGCCGGTTTCCTCACCGCCCTGGGGGTACGCGGGCCGGAGATTCCCGCGGGCACCGACGAGCGCGCCGGCCGCTACCGCTCCGAGCTCACCGGCCGGCGGATGCTCGTGCTGCTGGACAACGCGTCGTCGGTGGAGCAGGTCCGGCCGCTGCTGCCCGGCACCGGGTCCTGCCTCGTGCTGATCACCAGCCGCGACTCGCTGCCGGGCATGGTGGCCGTGCACGGCGCCGAGCGGGTCAACCTCGGGCTGCTCCCGCTGCCGGACGCCGTCGGGCTGCTGCGCAAGCTGGTCGGCGCCCGGGTGGACCTCGAGCCGGACGCCGCCGCGAGCCTCGCCGCGGCCTGCGCCCGGCTGCCGCTGGCCCTGCGGATCGCCGCCGAGCTGGCCGCGGATCGCAGCGACGTGCCGCTGGCCGAACTCGTCGCCGAGCTGGGCGATCATCAGGGGCGGCTGGACCTGCTCGACGCGGGCGGCGACCCGCGCGCCGAGGTCCGGGCGGTGTTCTCCTGGTCCTATCAGCACCTGCCGGCGGGCGCGGCCCGCGCGTTTCGGCTGTTCGGGCTGCACCCGGGCGAGACCGTGCACGTCGACGCCGTGGCCGCGCTGACCGGCAGCGGTGCCGGCGAGGTGCGCCGGCTGCTCGGCGTACTGGCCCGGGCCAGCCTGGTGCAGGCCGGCCCCGGCGGGCGTTACGGCATGCACGACCTGCTGCGCGCGTACGCCGCGGAGCTGGCCGCCCGGCACGACCCGGAGCCGGAGCGGCGGGCCGCCCTCACCCGGCTGTTCGACCACTATCTGGACCGCTCGGTGGCGGCGATGAGCACGCTGTACCCGGACGGGGCCCCGGCGGCCGGCGACCCGGACGCGGCCCGGGCCTGGATCGAGGCGGAACGGCCCAACCTCGCCGCGGTCTGCACGTACGGCGCGGCGCACGGCTGGCACCGGCACACCATCGCCCTCGCCGGCGCCCTGTTCCGCTACCTCGACGCGGGCGGGCCGGTCGCCGAGGCGGCGAGCGTCACCGCGTCCGCGGTGTCCGCCGCCCGGGCCGTCGGCGACCGCGCCGCCCAGGCGCAGGCGCTGTCCAACCTGGGCCGGCTGCACCGCCGGCAGGGCCGCCTGCACGAGGCCGCCGCGACCTACGGGCAGGCGCTGATCCTCTACACGGACCTGGGCGAGCGCGCGGCCGAGGCACAGGTGCTGCGCAATCTGGGCAGCGTCGACTGGCGGCTCGGCGACTACCGGCAGGCCGCGGAGCACTACCGGCGGGCCTGGACGCTGCACGGGAAGCTGGGCGACGACGACGGCCAGGCCGACGCCCTGGTCCGGCTCGGGCTGGTCGACGCGCGGCTGGGCGACCAGGCGCAGGCGGCACAGCGCTTCGAATCCGCCCTGCGGCTCTACGACACGCTCGACGACCGTTACAGCGAGGCCTACGTGCTGTCCCTGCTCGCCCGGCTGCCGCACCGCCCGGCATCGCTGGACCGCGCCGCAGCCCGCCTCGAGCAGAGCCTCGCCGTCGTGCGCCAGGCCGGCGACCGGACCGCCGAGGCGTACGCGCTGACCGATCTGGCCGCGATCCACGCCCGCCAGGGCCGCCTCGCCGAGGCGGCCTGTCACCTGCGCCGCGCTCTCGTGCTGCACCAGCGCATCGGGGACCGGGCCAGCGAGGCCGAGGCGCTCAACGACCTCGGCCAGGTGCTGCGCGCCGCCGGGGACACGGCCGAGGCGCAGACCCAGCACGGCCAGGCGCTGGCCCTGGCCGAGGAGATCGACGACCGCTACGAGCGGGCGCGCGCGCACGACGGCCTCGCGGCGGCGCTGCGGGACGCGGGCGACGCCGACCGGGGCCCGGGCGCACCTCGACCAGGCCCGGCGCATCTTCGCCGACCTGCGGGTGCCCGCCGCGCCGGCCGTCGACGCCGCGGCGGCCGGCTCCGGCCGGTAGTCAGGCCCGGCGCACCCCGTCGATCCACAGCACGGTGACCGGGCAGCCGCGGGACCGGGCGTACGCGACGACGTCCGCCGTGCCGCCCAGCCCGCGCGCCGGCAGCCCGTCCCACACCGCGAAGAGGTGATCGCAGCGATCGACCAGGGTCTGGCCGGCGGCGAGGAACCCCCGCTCGCACGGCTCGGCGTAGGGCATCGTGACCACGCTCGCCGCCGAGCGCACGAGATCCTCGAACCGGGCGCGGGCGCCGTCCGCGGTCAGCGACCTGGCGTAGTCCGCCGACGGCAGCACCGCCTCGAGGATGCCGCCGGCCGCCAGCACGTGCGCGGCGAACAACTGGTCTGCGCCGTCGGCGAGGCTGGACACACCGCGCAGGCCCGCACCGGCGGGCAACACCCGGCGCCAATGGTCCACCGCACGGTCGGCGATGCCCGGCGGAAGCATCCGGTGACCGGTGACACCGAATCGCACATCTACCTCCGAACAACGGCACCGTCAGACGCAAAAGCACCATGACGATACGACTTCCGCGTCTGTTTTTGCGTCCCGTCAGCAGGTGGTCTGGTGGGGCAGTTCGGGGATGTAGCGGGACCACTCGTCGGCGTTGAGCCCCCGGCCGCTGACCGCGCACGCGTACCGGATGGGGTCGGCGGCGAGGTCCCCCGGCACCGTGGTGTCCCACAGCGAGACGTTCTCGTTCACGCCGCCATAGGTGCCGCCGGCGGCCAGGAGGCGCCCGTCCGGGCTGATCGCCATGTTGAAGACCTGCAGGTCGGCGCTCTTGATCACGGCGAAGCGCAGCGGGGTGGTCGGCTCCGCCACGTCCCACAGCATCATGGCGTTCTCCGAACTGGTGGTCGCCAGGGTGTGCCCGTCCGGGGTGAACCCCACCCAGCGCACCCAGGCGGCGTGGCCGGTCAGGGTGGCGACCTGGCTGGGCTGCGACGGGTCGGCGACGTCCCACAGCAGCGCCGTCGCGTTGTCGGTGCCGGCCGCCAGGAGGCGCCCGTCCGGGCTGAACGCGAGCGAGTCGGCGTTGTAGCTGATGAAGTCCTTCAGCGGGATCGACGTGAGCCGCACCGGAGCGGCCCGGTCGGCCACATCCCACAGTGACACGTTGTAGCCCTCGGCGACGGCCATGGTGCGCCCGTCCGGGCTGAACGCGATGGCCTGCAGCGTCCTGCGGAGGGCGAGTTCGGCGACCCGGACCGGCCGTGTCCGGTCGGCCAGGTCCCACAGCGTCGTCTTGCCGTCGCGGCGGCCGACGGCCAGGGTGCGACCGTCCGGGGTGAACTCGGCGGCGTAGACGAGGTCGCCGTCCTCCCTGATCGTGGCCAGGGGCACGGGCTCCGACGGGCGGGCCATGTCGAGCAGCGTCACCGTCTTGTCCGCGCCGGTGACCGCCAGGGTGCTGCCGTCGCGGCTGAGGTTAATCGCCTCGACCAGGGGATCGCGCAGCCGTACGGGAGCGCCCCGGACCGGGCGGGCCGGATCGGCCAGGCCCCACGGCACCGCGGACCCCTCGTGGCCCGCGGCGATCAGCGAGCGGCTGTCCGCCCCGAACCTCAGCCCCACGATCTCCCCGTCGTACGGCCCGGGAAGCTGGGCGACCGCGTCGCGGTCGAATCGGCCCCTGGGGTACCACAGCGTCGCCGTGCGGCGGCTGCCGGCGGTGGTCAGCCGCCGCCCGTCGGCGCTGAACGCCAGCGACCGGACCGGGCCCCCGGCGGCGTTCAGGGTGGCGGTCTGCGTCGACAGCCACGGCCAGTCCTCGGGCTCGACGCTCCACAGCGCGGTGGTCCCGTCCGTGTCGGAGAGCGCCAGCGTGAGCCCGTCCGGGCTGAACGCCATCGTGCTGAGCCGGGCCTCGCCCTTCGCCCCGAGCTCGGCGCTGCTCGCCCGCGGGTCGGCCGGATCGCTCAGGCTCCAGAGCCACACGTAATCGTCGTAGGCCTGGACGGCCACGATGGGGTACCTGGGGTTGAACTCGACGGCGGCGTCGACGATCTTGTCACCCCACCCCAGCTCGAGGGTGGCGCCCTTCACCGGGTGGGCCAGATCCGTCAGGTCCCAGACGGTCACCGAGTCGCCGCTGCTCACCCCGGTGTGCCCGTCCGGGCTGAAGGTCAGCCGGTACGCCTGCGGCAGCGTGGCGAGCTGGGCCGGGGCCGCGCCGGTGACGTCCCACAGCACGGTGTTCCTGTCGCGGTTGCTGACCGCGACGGTGTGCCCGTCGGGGCCGAACGTCACCGCCCGGATCCCGGCGGCGTCGGACAGCGGCGCCATCCGCACCGGCCGGGCCGGGTCCGTCACATCCCACCGCGCCGCCTCCGGGCTCCCGTCGAAGACCGCGAGGGTCCGCCCGTCCCGGCTGGACGTCACCCTCGTGTCCGCCGTCGCGTCACCCGTGAGACTGGAGAGCCGGACCGGCTTCGCCGGGTCCGCCACGTCCCACAGCGACAGCGTCCCGTCGGCGCCGACCGCGGCGACGACCGTCCCGCCGGCGGACGCCACCTCGGTCACCTCGCCGATGGCGCCGGCGTACGGCGTCGACATGGCGAGGTGGCTGAGCTGCTCGCGGGTATGCGGGTCGGAGTGCACGCTCTCCGCGGCCACGCCCAGCATGAGCGCCTTCCTCGGGTCGTCGCCGATCATCGCGCGGGCCCGCCCCATCAGCCGCTGGTTGACCACGATGCGCTGCTGCAGCGCCGCCGCCTCCCGTTGCCGGCGGGCCTCCTCCGCCGCCTCCCGGGCCAGCTGCTCCTGCCGCTTGCGCTCCGCCTCGGCCTCCCGGGCCAGCCGCTCCTGCCGCCTGCGTTCCTCGTCGGCCTTGCGAGCCAGCACCCGGTTCTGCTCGGCGATCTGCTCCTGCCGCTTCGCCCGCGCCTCCGACTGCCTGGCGAGCTCCTCCTGCCGGCGGGCGTTGGCCATCTGCTGCTCGGCGTTGGCCTTCTGCCGCGCGGCGTCCTCGGCCGCGCCCCGCGCCGCCGTCCGCTGCCGCTCGGCGTTGGCCTTCTGCCGTGCCGCGCTGTCCCGGTACCGCCCGGCGTTCGCCTGCTCCCGCCGCGCCTCCGCGGCGGCCTCCGCGGCCAGCCCCTGGTGGTGCCGGGCCAGCTGCTCCTGCCGCCGGGTCTCGGCCCGCGCCGTCCTCGCCCGGTCCTGCTGCACCCGGGCGTTCTCCTCCTGCCGCAGCGATTCCTCCGTGGCCCGTTCGGCGGTGCTGCGCTGCTGCGACGCCACCTCCTGCTGCAGGCGGGCCTCCACCGCCGCGGCGTTGGCCCGGTCCGCGTTGCGCACCGCGACGACGCCGGTCAGCGACGCAACCAGGGTCAGCACCACCAGCGCCGCCGCCGCCACGACCGACAACCGCCGGGTGCGCCGGTGCTGGCGTACGTCCTCGCCCTCGAGCTCGTCCTTGCTCACCCCGTGCATCGGCGCGGCGAGCTGCGCGATGGCGTCGCGGAACCGGACGTGCTGCAGGCTCAGGTGCAGGTCGTCGCGGGCCCAGCGCAGGTCCAGATACAGCGGTTCCTCGGCGAAGACGCCCCGCAGCGCCGCCGGCACCGCCGTGGACTCGTCGGTGAAGTCGCGGGCGCCGGGGTCCCAGCACCACTCGCCGTCGGTCACCACCGGCAGGATCCGGTCCGGTGACTTCGTCGCCAGCCAGTGCTCGATCTCCCGGTTCACCCACGGCGAGCGCGCCGCCTCGGGAGAGGCGAGCAGCACGAAATGTTTCGAGCCGTCCAGCGCCTCCTGAATGGAGGTCCACAGCTTGGGCGTCACCGCCAGCCCGGTCTGATCCCGGAAGATCCACAGCGCGCGGCGCCGGTGCCACGGCTTCGCCAATCGGTGCAGACCGCGCTGGACAGCGGGGGCGAGCCGCCCGTCGGCGGCATGGCTGTAGGAGATGAACCCGTCGAATGGCATGACTGTCCCCGTGCTCGGTCTGATCGACGGGGACCGATTCTCCCCGTCGCCGGCCTGGAGGTAAAGCGCGCCGGCGGCCCCCGCGCTGCGGCGGGCGCAGGCATGTGGTTTGATCTATATGGCCGGGCATCTTCCCCCGTGGATGCCCGGCCTCATCGTGCCCCGGGCGCGGCTACGCCCGCGAGTCGCGGCCGGCGAAGGCGGCCAGGGCGGCGCTGTTCCGCATCATCCGGGCAGACCCCGCGCCTGACCGCGAGGGCCTGGCGCATCGGCCGGCCTTCACCGCAACGGACGCGCCGTCACCTGCACGAAATAGCGATCGGACTTCTCGACTGGGTGCTCCGGGTCGCCGAAGGACATGCCGAACTCCGCCCGCGTGCCGTCGACGTCCTTGAACATCGAGCTGACTCCGTCGGCCTCCCATTGCGGCGTTCCCGAGGGCAGCACGACCGTTGGCTCGAACTCCCACCCATCGCGCCTGAGGAAATCCGCATAGAACGACTCGACGCTCTGCCGCGACAGCGCGGTGCGATACTCCGAAACGGCATAGGCGTAGTTGTCGGATGAGTCGCAACCGAATTGACTACCGACAGGCACGCCCGCGACGGGATGTTCGCCCAGCACCTCGAAGCCGGACAGCCTCTCGGCCACCGGCGGGCACCCCTCCTGGCCGGTCAACCGGTTCCGGCATCCCCAGACCAGAACCACCGCGAGCAGGGCGGCGGCGCATCCGGCACAGATTCTCAGTCCCCGGCTGATTCCGGGCCTCAGCGGTCTTCGACCCGCTGCTTGAGCTTGTCGAGGCCGACGATGCAGCCGGTCAGCCGGCTGTGGGTGAGTTCGGAGATGACCTTGCCCTCGACGACGATCCGGCAGGTCACGTCGTCGGCGTCCGTGGACATGGCCCTGAGGGTCGCGATGCCTTCCCAGTCGTCCACCATCACGGTCTGCGACCACGGCGTCGGGAAGGATTCACCCGGCCGGTTGCCGGACTTGCGGCCGAAATGGGTGATGCCGATGTCCCACTGGATCTGCCGGGCCTTGCCGCTCGCCGACTCCACCTCGAAGCGGACCTCCGTCCCCGCGTACCTGTGCACCAGATAGGCGGTGGCGGCGCCGGCCACCAGGACGGCGGCCACGGCCACGGCGACATAGATGCGGATCCGGGAGCGGCGCCGGGGCTGCGGTTCGTCGGTGGCGTCAAGATCAATCACGGCGGCAGCATAGCCCTGCCGACCTCTGGGAACTGATCACCGCCCGGCCTCTCGCCAACGAGCTCCCCCACAAACCCGATCAGTCGCACACATGTCCGATTGCTCAGGTTTCCGTGGGTAGCGGGACAGCCACGCCGCCGAGGCAGAGATAGATCATGGCGGTGACGGCGTCGAGGATGCGTTAGCCGAAGCCGTGGCGTTGGATGAGCCGGCTCGGCGCCCGTTTGTGGCACCTCGCCGCCGCCGCGTTCATTGCCTTGCCCGCACTGCTACTACTGTCTGCGTTCGCTACCGGCAAGTTCGACATCTACTGGGTCGGCGTGGCGCTGTGGGTCGCCGGGCCGCTTGCCCTTGCGGCGCTCTGCGCGGGCGGCATCCGAGTCGGGTACGCCCATGACCGCGCTGGCCGGCGCAGTGGCGTACTACCCGCACAGCCTAATCCTGACCGGGCCAGAAGAGTCATCCGGACACCGATGGCGAAAGATCATCCCCGGAAATTTCGGCGCCACTCCGGCGGGTGACCCCCGCACGATGTGCCACACACGCGATCCGCCACCAGGCGATGACGGATTGCGATCAAGGGAGTCACTTCATATGCTCGCGCTCGAATGCGTGGTCCATGCGGCCCTGCGACCTCGTTGCCGTCACCGTGGCATACCCGCTGGGAGTGGACACCTTGCTTGATGACATCGAGACCGCCCCGGCCGTCGACGACACGCGGCTCATCCCGGTGACCGCCGGCGACGACCGGATATATTTGTCGGTCCGTCAACTCGGCGCAGCGGGCGATGAGCGGGAGGTCTCCGCGCGCATCCCGTCCTTCGACGAGGTCGTCGCGAAGGTGACGGCCCTGGCCTGCGGCGCGGTCGACGGGTTGCGAAACACCGGCGCGTCCCGGGTCACCCTGGAGTTCGGCTGCGAGGTCGGCGTCGAGGCCGGTCAGCTCATCGCGATCATCGGCAAGGCGACCGGAAAATCCACTTTCAAGATCGGGCTTGAGTGGAGCGCCGCGACCGAGACGCGCTGAGCCGGGGCGCACTCACCTCGCTGGTGTCGGCCGCAACGGTCGCGCTGGTCTCGGAGCCTCGCGGTGCGAGCCGCACCGAGCTCGGCACGGGCTTCTTCGTGACGCCCACCCTCGTGGCGACCTGCGCCCACGTCGTGGCGCCGGACTCCGGCGCGCTGCCGTCGACGGTCATGGGAAGCGTCGCCGCCACGGGCGAGGTGCTGGCCCTGCGAACCGACGGGGAGCTGTACTTCCGTGACTCCTGCGGCGTCGACCTCGCGCTGCTCACGGTCCCGCCGGTCCAGCACGACGGGACGGACAACGACGGAACGCCGTCGGATCCGGCACCGTTCGTGTTGCTCGACAACGACCTCGAGGTCGGCGACGAGCTGTGGACCTACGGCTACCCGGCCAACGCGTACCGCGCGGGTCAGCCGGCGACGATGGCGTTCGAGGGATGGTCGCGGCGCAGCTCGAGCCCCGCGCTGCGGCTGCCCCGCCTGCGCGGCACCCCGGTGGTAGGTGGCACCAGCGGGAGCCCGGTCCTCAACCGGCGCACCGGTGCGATCTGCGGAATGGTGGTGTTCTCGGACGAGAAGGGCAGCGCGCATCTGCTGCCCGCCTCGGAGATCCTGAGGCTGTGCCCGGAGGCGGGCCGGCTCACCGAGGCGCACTTCACCGCCCATCGCCGGTGGCTCGCCACGCTCACGGACGATCAGCTGCTGCAGGGCGGGTGGTCCTATCCCGGATCACGGCTGCGCAGCTACCTGGCCGCCGCGGAAAGGGCCTCGAACGCCCACCCGTACGACGACCTGTTCGCCGCGGCGGCTCCCGAGGCAGGAGCGGGCCAACGGATGCCGGCGCTCTCCGACGTGTACGTCTACCAGTCGGCATCGGACGGCTCGAACGCCCCGGCCGGCGGCGACGGCAAGACGGACCTGTCGGCGATCCCCGCGTCGACCATCTTCGACCGGCCCGAGGACTGCCTGATCGTCGGCTCCGCCGGGGCCGGGAAGTCGAGCCTGCTGCGCTTCGCGACCCTGGAGTCGATGCGCCGGTGGCGCCGCGACGCCGACCGGTCGGTCCCCGTGCGGTTGCGGGCCGACGCGCTGCTGGACGACGCGCCGTTCCCCGAGCTGATCGCGAACGGCGTCAACACCGAGCTCGCCGCGGTCGGCATCGACCGCAGGTGGCCGCCGGAGTTCTTTCTCCGTGCCCCGCTGCCGGATGTCTCCTGGCTGCTGCTCATCGACGGCCTCGACGAGATCGTCGCGGTCCGGCAGCGGCAGGCGGTCATCGACAAGATCGCCGGCTTCCGCGACCATCTCGCCGGCGACACGCACAGATTCGTCATCGCGACCCGGCCGCTGGCCGACCTCGGACTGCACTTCCCCGACAACTGGGTGATGCAGCACTATCGCCTGCTGCCCTTCACCGACGTCCAGTTCCGCCAGTTCGCCCTCGGCTGGCTCACCCATCTCGGCGTGGACAATCCTCAGGCATCGGCGGAGCGGCTCCTCGGCCGGTTGCTGGACAGCGGCCGCGACCGCCTGTTCCGTATCCCGCTGATCGCCATGATGGTGTGCCAGCTGTTCGCCAGGAACCCCTACTCCCCCGTGCCGTCGACCGGCATCGAGGTGTACCGGCGGTTCGTCGACCTGCTGAGCGACCGGTTCTTCGAATCCGGGATCCGGGAAGACCTCGGCGAGCGGGCCGCGCTGTACGGCAGCCAGGCCGTCTCGTCGGTCGACCGCCTCGTCACCGAATTCGCCACCGTGGTGCGCGCGCTTGCCTGGCTGCACCGCACCGAGCCCGGCCGCAGCATCGCCGGCGCGGCGACGACGTACACAGCCGGCCTGTGCCCCGAACACCTGCCCGTCAAACGGTGGAACGAGCTGCTGACCGCGACCCTGCGGCGCACCGGCCTGCTCGTCGAGTACGACGACGACTTCGACTTCCTGCACGAGAGCGTCGCCGAGTTCCTGGCGGCCGATCACGTAGCCCACGACGCGGACCTGTCGACGACGGCGTTCCAGAGCCTGTTGCCGGACCGGGGCGGTGACTGGCAGGCCGCCCAGATGGCGTGGCAGCATCCGTTCGCGCGGTTCGTCATCCATCAGTGGAGCTCGACGCTCGACCTCGACCGCGCCCTGCGCCGCGTCGCGCGGCACGGCGGCCTGCACGGGTGTTCCTTCATCGCCGCGCTCGCGGCGGACGGGGTCCGGGTCAGCCCCGGCCTGGTGACCACCACGGTGCGCCGGCTCCGGAAGTGGGAACGCGGTCGCGGCGACCTCGTGCGGCGCCGCGCCGCCGTGGACATCGCCGCCGTCCTGGACACCACCGCCGGCGCCAGGATGCTCGTCCGGCTGGCGCTCGACGCGCGCGTGCCGGCCCAGGAAAGGGGATGGGCCATCACCCGGTTGGCGGCACTGGCCGATCCGCGTACGGCGCTCGCGGCGTCGCTGCGCGCGGACGAGGACGAGGACGAGGACCGCCACGGGATCCCGCGCTGGGCGTTCACCGTGCTGGCACATCGTCCGGGCGACACCGGCGCCGACCTTCTCGCCCGGCTCGCGCGGGACTCGGCCATGGGCTCCGCCGATCGGCGCCGGGCGGCGGAGGCCCTGCACGCGGCCGGTGACTCCCGGGCGGCGGCACTGCTCGTGCGGCTCGCCCGGGACGCCGAACTGGCCGACCCGGAACGCCGCTGGGCCGCCCAGGCAGCCGTCGACGCCCGGCCGACAGGATGGCGGCTACGCAGGCGCATCCGGCGTTTGATGGAGCCGCGGGACGCTCCCGCATTCAGTGAACTCCTCGAGCCCCTGCTCGACCTGCAGCGGGCCTGGCATCCCACCGCCGACAGCCGGCCGTTACAGGCGGCGTTCGACCTGGCCAATCGCTGGCACTCGGGGCAGTACCGGCGATCCGGTGACCCCTACATCACGCATCCGCTGGCGGTCGCCACCATCCTCGCCGACCTCGGTATGGACACCGCAACGCTGGTAGCCGCCCTACTGCACGACACGATCGACGACGCCGGCTACTCGCTGAAGGCGATGGAGGCGGACTTCGGCGCCGAGGTCGCCCTGCTGGTGGACGGCGTCATCAAACTGGACAAGTTGCCCACGGTCGAGGGCCGACTCGATCCGGACCAGGCGGTGACCAACCGCCTGACGATCGTCAGATCCGTGGAGGATCCGCGGGTCCTGGTGATCAAGATGGCCGACCGGCTGCACAACATGCGCACCCTGACGTTCCTGCCCCGTGCCCGGCAGGAGCAGAAGGCCACCGAGACTCTCGACTTCTTCGTTCCGCTGGCGCATCGCCTCGGCATCAACACGATCAAGCAGGAGCTCGAGGACGTGGCGTTCAGGGCGCTGTTCCCGAAGCGGTTCGAAGAGATCGACCGCCTGATCGGCGAGCACCAGCCGCAGCGCGAGGCGCTGCTGCGCCAGGTGACCCACCGGGTCCAGCTCGACCTCAGGTCGGCGAGGATCAAGGCGGAGACCACCGGCCGGCCGAAGCAGCCGTACTCGATCCACCGGAAGATGATCGTCCGGGGCCGCGACTTCAACGACATCTACGACGTGTTCAGCGTCCGCATCCTGGTCGACACGGTCCGCGACTGCTACGCCGCGCTGGGCGTCATCCACGCGAACTGGCAGCCGGTGCCGGGCCGGTTCAGGGACTACCTCGCGATGCCGAAGCCCAACCATTACCAGTCGTTGCACACGACGGTCATCGGCCCGACCGGCAAGCCGGTCGAGATGCAGATCCGGACCTTCGGGATGCACCGCACGGCGGAGTACGGCATCGCCGCGTACTGGAGGTACATCGAGCAGAGGGCCGCCGTCGTGGGCCAGCCCGGGCACATCGACGAGCTGCCGTGGCGGCGCGACCCGGACGAGTTCCTGGAGGAGTTGCGCTTCGACCTGTCCGGCCAGGAGGTTTACGTCCTCACCCCCAAGGGCGACGTCATCGCGCTGCCGACCGGTTCGACGCCTGTGGACTTCGCGTACGCGGTGCACACCGAGGTCGGCCACAAGACCGTCGGCGCCCGGGTCAACGGCAAGGTCGTGCCGTTGGAGTCGACGCTGTCCAACGGCGACGTCATCGAGATCCTCACGTCGAGGTCGGCCACGGCCGGCCCGACCCGGGAGTGGCTCGACTTCGTGGCCACCCCACGCGCCCGGATCCGCATCGAGCTGTACCTCCAGGCGGAATACCGCGAGGAGGCGACCGAGGACGGCAGGGAGGCGATCGCGGTCGAGGACCTCGCCGAGACCGCCGTCGCGACCCTGCCGCCGCGCGAGCGCGGCGCGGCGCCGGACCCCGGCGTGGTGGTCAAGGACGCCGGCGACGTCCAGGTCCGGCTGGCCCGCTGCTGCACCCCGGTGCCGGGCGACGCCATCCTCGGCTTCGTGACCCGCACCGGCGGGGTGCGGGTGCACCGCTGCGGGTGCACCAACGCGGAGCAGCTCAGGCTCCGGGACGGACGCCTCGTCGAGACCGCTTGGAAGACCGGCGCGGCGGCTGCGGTGACCGCCGCGATCCAGATCGAGGCCCTCGACCGGCGGGGCCTGCTCGCCGAGGTCTGCAAGGTCATCTCGGCGCACGGTGCCACCGTCCTCTCCGCCACCGGCACCACCACGCCGGGTCACAGCGCCCTCATCCGCGTCGTGCTCCAGACCGCCGGCGACGACGGGCTCGACCTTGTCCGCCGGGCCCTGCAGAACGTGGCAGGCGTGTACGACACGTACCGGGTGAACGCCGAGCTGCCGATGCGAATGCGGGAAGAGTCCGCCATCGACGCCGGATGAGCGGTTCTTAGCGAATGCTTAGGCGACGTTCTCCCCCGCACCCCGGCCGCCAGGTCGATCCTGGCGGTGGGGCCGGCGGCGACGAGCGACGGAGGTGCGATGCGGATCCTGGTGGTGGACGACGACGCGGCCGTGCGCGACTCCCTGGCCCGTACGCTGCGGTTCGAGGGGTACCAGATCGACACCGCCGAGGACGGGCTGCGGGCGCTCGACGCCGTCCGGGCGGGCGAACCCGACGCCATGATCCTCGACGTCAGCATGCCGAACCTCGACGGCCTGCAGGCCTGCCGCCGACTGCGCGCCGAGGGGACGCTGCTGCCGGTTCTCATGCTCACCGCGCGTGACAGCGTCGGGGACCGGGTGGCCGGGCTCGACGCGGGCGCGGACGACTATCTCGTCAAGCCGTTCGCCCTGCAGGAACTGCTGGCGCGGCTGCGGGCGCTGCTGCGCCGCTCGCTGCTCGCCGCGCCCGCCGGAACGGAACCGCGGCCGGCCCGCGACGGCTGGCTCACCTTCGCCGACCTGCGGCTCGACCCGCAGACCCGGGAGGTGTTCCGGGGTGAGCGGACGCTGCGGCTCACCCGGACCGAGTTCTCGATCCTGGAGGTCTTCCTGCGGCATCCCCGGCAGGTGCTGACCCGGGCGTTGCTGTTCGAGCACGTCTGGGGCTACGACTTCGGCGAATCCTCCAACAGCATCCACGTCTACCTCGGCTACCTGCGCCGCAAACTGGAGGCGGACGGTGAGCCCCGGCTGCTGCACACCGTGCGCGGGGTCGGGTTCGTGCTGCGCGAGGAGTCGCTGTGAGCGGGTGGTGGCGCCGGCGCACCCTGCACACCCGGCTGTCGCTGCTGGTCACGGGCGCGGTCACGGTCGCCGTGCTCGCCCTGGCCGGGCTGGCCTGGACGGCGGTCTCGCAGGTGCAGCAGCACCGGGTCCGCTCGGACCTGAACGCGGACGCGCGGGCCATCGCCGCGCGCCCGGACCAGTGGCGCGGCAACTCCCGCCGGCCCGGCCGGCCCGGGGTGATGCCACCCGGCGCACCGCGGCCCGGCCCGGTGCCGGACGACCTGCACCGGCCGCACGACCTGGGGCCGCGCTGGCAGATCCTCGCCACCGACGCCACGGTGCTCGGCGCGTCGACCGTCCCGCTCCCGGTGACCGCCGGGGCCCGGCAGGTCGCGGCGGGCGCGCACCGCGCGGTGCAGGAACAGGTGACGGTCGGCGACGACACGTACCTGATGGTGACCGTTCCGGTTGCCGGGGGCGGCGCGGTGCAGGTCGCGATCGACCAGGGCCGTGAGGATCGCACCCTGGCCGTCTTCGGCCTGCTGCTGGCCGCCGGATCGATCGCGGTCATCGCCGGCGCCGCGGTCCTGGGCCGCGCCGTCGCCCGGGCCGGGCTGCTGCCGGTGCAGCGGCTCACCGAGGCCGTCGAGGAGGTGGCGGTCAGCATGGATCTGACCCGGCCCATCGCGGCGAACGGCGCCGATGAGATCGCCCGGCTCGGGCGTTCGGTCAACACCATGCTGGCCGCGATCGACACGGCGCGGCAGGCGCAGCGCACGCTGGTCGAGGACGCGGGCCACGAGTTGCGCACGCCGCTGACCAGCATCCGTACCAACATCGAGCTGCTCCTGGCGGTCGAGCGGCAGCCGGAGCTCGCGCACCGCCTCCCGCCCGAGGAGCGCGCCAAGCTGCTGTCCGACCTCGATGCCCAGGTCCGCGAGCTGGCCACCCTCACCACCGAGCTGGTCGAGCTGTCCCGGGAGGAGGCCACCCGGGAGGCCACCGAGCCGGTGGAGTTCGGCGAGGTGGTGGCCGCGGCGGTCGGCCGGGCCCGCACCCGCGCGCCCGGCCTGGCGTTCGCCTCGGACCTGGTGCCGGTGGTCGTGCAGGGCCGGGCCGGCGAGCTGGAGCGCATGGTGCTCAACGTGCTCGACAACGCCGCCAAGTGGAGCCCGCCGGGCGCCGGCGTACGCATCGAGCTGCGTGCCGACGGCCCGGACCGATGCGAACTGACCGTCACCGACAGCGGGCCGGGCATCGACGACGAGGACCTGCCGCACGTCTTCGACCGCTTCTACCGGGCCGCCGCCGCCCGCGCCATGCCCGGCTCCGGGCTGGGCCTGGCGATCGTCGCCCAGACCGCCGGCCAGCACGGCGGCACGGTCGTCGTCGGGGCGCACGAGCCGCACGGCACCACGGTCACCATCCGGCTGCCCCGCCTGCCCGACGCCGCCGCCTGAGCTATTAGGAAGTTCTTAGGGATTACCACTCGCCACGCTTATCCGGCCCGCGCAGGATGGCCGGACCGGCGGCCGTCCGCGGGTAGGCGATCAGGAGACATGATGAGTGACGACACCACCCAGGCGGGCGCGGTGCCCCCGGAACCGGAATCGCGGCCCGGCGCTGCGCCGGCCCCCACCCCCACGGCGCCGGAGCCCGCAGCCGCCCCGGCCGCAGCCGCCCCGGCCGCCGGCGCCCCGGCCGCGCCCGCGGGAAACTGGCGGCGGATCCGGCAGACCCGGGTGCCGCTGCTCGCCGCGGGGGCCCTGCTGCTGGCGGGCTGCGTGCTCGGCGCGGGCGGAGCGGCGATCGGCGCCCTCGTGGTGGTGGACCACCACGGCGACCGGATGCACACCGACCGGTACGACCGGTGGCAGGGGCCCGGGCGCGGCGGCCCGGGATGGGGCCCGCAGGGCCCCGGGTTCGGCGGACCGAACGACCGCCACGGGCATCCCCGAGTCGAGCGGCCGCCCGTACCGGGCGCACCGGCGCCGTCGGTCCCGGCGCCGACCGCCTCCTCCTGAACCGCGCGGGCCGGCCGGCCGCCCGGCCGGCCGGCGTGCGGTCAGAAGTCCCGCCACTCGTCGAACCACCGCCCGGCTTCGTCGCCGGGAACACCGGCCCGCTCGGCGAGGTCGAGGAAGGCCTCCGCCGCCTCCTCCCGGTACATCGTGTCGATCATCTGGTAGCGGGCGTCGATGCGGTTCAGCGCCTCGACGAGGCCGCGCAGCGCCCCGGCCGGATCGCGGGCGACGCCACGCAGCGCGGCCGCGTACGCCCGGCAGGCCTGTGCACCGCCGATCTCGTGGCCGTCGGCCCAGTCCCGGAACGGATTGTTCAGGTTCGCGCGCAGCCAGTTTTCGTTCTTCGCGCCGCGAATCGTGACCCGGGCGCCGAACATCGCCTTCAGCTCCCGGGCGACCGGCCGGGCGATCCCGTCGATCTCGACGTGGCGCAGGGCGCTCAGGTGCGCAAGGGTGCCGGCCGTCAGCCCGTACCCGCCGATGAGGTGCAGCCGACGCACGCCGGTGAGCGCCTCCGCGCCGTCGAGCCGGCCCGGGCCGCCGCGCCACTTCACGGTCAGTGACCGCAGCGAAGGCAGCGCGCCGAGCCCGGAGACCGACACCGTGCCGCCGGTCTCGATCCGCACCTCACTGACCCGGCCGAGCCCGGCGGGGATGACCGGCGCCGCGCCGCCGAGGCACAGGCTGATCCAGTGGCCGTCGTCGAGAACGTCGACCGACTCCGGGCCGGCACCGTCGGCGAACACACAGGTCATCGTCGTCGGCGGTAGCCGGAGCCGGCGGACACCTGGCCCGAGGTGGACGTCGGTGAGGGCGGTGGCCGCCAGGTCGACCTCCGCGGGCGGCAGGCGCCAGAACGCCTCGCCGATCAGCGGCCGTTCGGCCAGCGCCGCGCTGAACCCGCGGTCCGGACCGGCCCAGACGACCGCGGTGCTCATGAGAGCGTCGAGCGCTTGCCACGACACGGGACCATTTTCCGGTACACGTACCGGACCAGCGCCGGTCAGGTCGAGGGGGTTCGTGCCGCCCGGGATCGTCGCCGGGCCGGCGCCGAAGTCCACGGCCACCGGCCGGGCCGGCTCCAGGCGGCGGTAGGCGTCCTTCACCTCTGCGGGCAGCAGGTGATCCCAGCGGCGCTGCAGCGCCAGCTGGCAGCCCAGGTGCTCCCAGCCGGAATACGAATCGGTGGCCGTCGGACGGCCACCGGCCACCGGGCCGTTGCCGACCGGGATCAGCTGGTGCGGCGCCGGGCCCGTGACCCGGACGCAGCACGGCCAGGTTCCGTCGTGTGCGTGGTGGCTCGGCAGCATCGGACCCGCCGCGGCGAGGTCGGCGACGCCGGGAAGCTCGTCGCCGTGCCAATCGAGCAGGCAGACCACGCCGTCGCCGGTCACCTGACAGGCGCCGTAGCCGCTGGGCAGTGGCATCGCGTACAGGTCACCGATCATGATGCTCCACGCTAGCGGCCGGAAATCGATGGCCGGGGCGGGGCCCGCGTCCCTAAAGTGGCCTGGCCGCGATCCCTCGCGGGCAGCTCAGAGAGGTCATTCATGCCCCAGCCCAAGCGGCCGGACCGGCGCCTGGTGCGTACCGGCGACTCGTGGCTCACGCTGCCCAATCCGGCCGGCGTGCCGGTGGAGATCTGCGCCGGCCCCGAGGTTCCGATCGAGTCCTCGGCGATCGACGAGCTGCTGACCGTGCTGGAGCTGGCCGGCACGCTCGGCGACCTCGCCGCGGCGACGCCGGGCCTGGAGGTCGAGCCGCGCATCGACCGGGTGGTGTGCACCCCGGACTTCCACAAGGGAGCCGGCATTCCGATCGGCACGGTGCTGAAGACCGTCGGGGCGCTGGTGCCGCAGGCGGTCGGCAACGACATCAACTGCGGAATGCGGGTCGAGGTCACCTCGCTCGGCGTGGATCGGCTCCGGCCGCACCTGGACGCCCTGGAGCGGCGGCTGCGGCACCTGTTCTTCGAGGGCGGCCGCCGGATCGCCCTGACCCCGGCCCACCGGGAGGGCCTGCTCCGTGACGGGCTGCCCGGCCTGATGGCCGAGGGCGTCCCGGCCGGGGCCGAGGGGGCGTGGCGCCAGGCCGGCCCCGACGACACCGCCGGCATCGAGGGGCGGCTGCACGCCGCCGGCTACCCGGTCCCGTCCGCGGACGGGTTCCGGGACTGGATCACCAGCGGCGGCGGTACGAGCTACGACAGCATCATCGGCAGCGTCGGCGGCGGCAACCACTTCGCCGAGCTGCAGTACGTCTCGGCCGTGCACGACGGCCCCGCCGCGTACGCCTGGGGCCTCGCCCCCGGCCGGGTGGTGCTGATGGTGCACAGCGGCTCGCTCACGCTGGGCCACCAGGCCAACGCCACGGGCCGCGACCAGGCCCGCGCCGCCTGGCCGCGCACGGTGCCCATGCCGTCCAACCGGATCCTGCCGATGCTGCTCGACGAGCCCGGCGCGGCGCGGCGCGAGCGCTATCTGACCGCGTTCGCGAACGCGGCGAACTTCGCCGTCGGCAACCGGTTCTTCCTGGCGATGATGCTGCGCGCCGGCCTGGCCGAGGTCGCCGGTGACCTCGGCTCCCGGCTGATCTACGACTCCCCGCACAACCTGCTGTGGCCGGGCGCGGACGGCACGGTGGTGCACCGCAAGGGCGCCACGCCGGCCGGCGGCGTCTGCGACCCCGGGCACCGGACCCCGGACATGTTCGGCGAGCCGGTCATCGTGCCCGGCTCCATGGGCGCGCCCAGCTACCTGTTGCGCGGGCTCGGCAACGCCCGCGCGCTGGGCAGCGCCTGCCACGGCGCGGGTCGCAGCATTCCCCGGGGCGCCACGGCCCGCGGCAGCGACGCGGAGCTGGACGCCTTCCTGCGCGAGTTCCGGGTGGTCACCCCGCTCAACCACCGCGACCCGGCGGTCGCCGGAAGGCGCGACATCATCGAGGCGTGGCGCCGCGACCTCAAGCAGGAGGCGCCGTGGGCGTACAAGGACGTCGGCCCGGTCGTCGACAGCCTGCGCCTGGCCGGGGTCGCCCAGCCCGTCGTCGAGCTGCGGCCGATCCTGACCGTGAAGGGCTGACTTGTCGCGCAAAATCAAATGCTTGTCGTGTCTGATCAAGTCTTGCCGGCCGGCAGCTCATAGCTTGGTCGCATGGATTTCACCCCGTCCGCCCGCGCGGCGGAGCTGACCGAGGCGGTCCGGACCTTCGTACGCGACGAGATCGAACCTGTCGAGCGGGCGCTGCGCCCCGGCGACGGCGACCGCTGGCGCGTACCCGACGAGGTCCGCGAGTTGCGGCGCAGGGCCCGCGCCCAGGGGCTGTGGAACCTGTTCCTGCCCGCCGAGCACGGTGACGACCACGCGCGCCGGCACGGCACCCGCGGCGGCGCCGGCCTGTCGAACGTCGACTACGCGCCGGTGGCCGAGGCGACCGGCTGGTCCCACCTGGCACCGTACGTGTTCAACTGCAACGCCCCGGACACCGGCAACGCCGAGGTGCTGCTGCGCTACGGCTCGGCGCAGCAGCGGGAACGCTGGCTGGAACCGCTGCTGGAGGGGCGGATCCGCAGCGCCTTCGCCATGACCGAACCCGGCGTCGCCTCGTCCGACGCCACGAACATGCAGCTCACCGCGGTCGTCGACGGCGACGAGGTGGTGCTCAACGGCCGCAAGTGGTGGACCACCGGCATCGGCCACCCCGACTGCGCGGTGCTGATCGTGATGGGCCTGACCGACCCGGACGCACACCGGTACGCCCAGCACTCCATGGTCCTGGTGCCCCGCGACGCCCCCGGGCTGAGGGTCGAGCGGATGCTCGACACCATGGGCTTCTACGACGAGCCGTTCGGGCACGGCGAGGTGTCGTTCACCGACGTGCGCGTACCGCTGTCGAATGTCATCGCCGGGCCCGGCCGCGCCTTCGAGATCGCGCAGGGCCGCCTCGGCCCGGGCCGCGTCCACCACGCCATGCGCCTGGTCGGCCTCGCCGAACGCGCCCTGCACCTGGCGTGCGAGCGGGGCCTGTCGCGGGTCGCGTTCGGCAAGCCCCTGGCGAACCTGGGCGGCAACCGGGAACGGATCGCCGAGGCCCGGATCGCCATCAACTCGCTGCGGCTGCTCATCATGCACGCCGCGTGGAAGCTCGACACCGAGGGCCCGGCCGCCTCGTTGTCCGAGGTGAGCCAGATCAAGGTGGCGGCGCCGAACGTCGCTCAGCAGGTCGTCGACTTCGCCATGCAGATGCACGGCGGTGCCGGCCTCTCCAGCGACTTCCCGCTCGCCGCCGCGTGGACCGCGGCCCGGGCGATCCGCCTCGCCGACGGGCCGGACGAGGTGCACCGGGGCGTCATCGCCCGCATCGAACTCGGCCTGCACGGAGCGGCACGATGAGCCGGGGCGTCGTCCTCATCACCGGCGCCAGCGCCGGGCTCGGCGAGGAGATGGCGCGGCAGTTCGCCGCGCTGGGCTACGACCTGGCGCTGTGTGCGCGGCGCACCGACCGGCTGGAGCGCCTGCGGGACGAGCTCACCGGGCGGCGGGTCAGCATCCGCGAACTCGACGTCACCGACGACGCCGCGGTCTTCGCCGTGTTCCGCGAGTTCGCCGCCGAGTTCGGCCGCATCGACCGGGTCGTCGTCAACGCCGGGCTCGGCAAGGGCGCGCCGCTCGGCACCGGCCGGTGGGACGCCAACCGGGCCACCGCGATGGTCAACTTCGTGGGCGCGCTCGCGCAGACCGAGGCCGCCTTGGAGATCTTCCGCGCCCAGCAGCACGGCCACCTCGTCCTGATCTCCTCGATGTCCGCGCTGCGCGGCATGCGCAGGTCGATGACCACGTACGCGGCCACCAAGGCCGGCGTCGCCGCGATCGCCGAGGGCGTGCGCTCCGAACGGATCCGCGGCGTCGACGTCTCGGTGATCTTCCCGGGCTACATCCGCTCGGAGATGAACGCGCACGTGCGGCAGAAGACCCGGTTCATGGTGGACACCCGGACCGGCGTCCGGGCGATGGTCGCCGCGATCGAGAGGCGCCGGGTCAGGGCGTACGTGCCGGCCTGGCCGTGGGTGCCGATCGGCGCCGCGCTGCGCGTCCTGCCCCTGTCGCTGGTCCGGAGGATGGTGTGACCCGTCCGGTACGCGCCGAGGACGCCTTCGACGTTCCCGCGGTAACCGCGTGGCTGGGCCTCGACGCGGCGCCGCGGGTGGAGCAGTTCTCCGGCGGCGCCTCGAACCTGACCTATCTGCTGCGGTACCCGGACCGCGACCTCATCCTGCGGCGCCCGCCCGCGGGCAGCAAGGCGGCGAGCGCCCACGACATGGGCCGCGAATACCGCATCCAGTCCGCGCTGGCGCCCGTCTTCCCGTACGTGCCGGAGATGGTCGCGTACTGCGACGACGAGGCGGTGATCGGCTCGCCGTTCTACGTGATGCGGCGCGTCGCCGGCACCATCCCCCGCAAGGAACTCGGTGTCGACCTGCCGCCCGAGCAGGTGCGGGAACTGTGCACCCGGGTGCTCGACCTGCTGCTCGGCCTGCACGCGGTCGACCCGGCCGCGGCCGGGCTCGCCGATCTGGGCAGGGGCGCCGGATACGTGTCCCGGCAGGTCGACGGCTGGACGAGGCGGTACCGGGCGGCCCGCACCCGCAACGTCGGCTCGTTCGAGAAGGTGATGGGGTGGCTGCGCGACAACCAGCCCGCCGACCGGGGCGCCTGCCTGATCCACAACGACTTCCGCCTCGACAACGTGGTCTTCGACCCGGACGACCAGGCCCGCCCGGTCGCGCTGCTCGACTGGGAGATGGCCACCCTCGGCGACCCGCTGATGGACCTCGGCGGGGCCCTCGCCTACTGGGTGCAGGCCGACGACGGGCCGCTGTTCCGCGCCTTCCGCCGGCAGCCGACCCACACCCCGGGCATGCTGACCCGCCGGGAGGTCGTCGACTACTACCGCACCCGCAGCGGCATCGAGCTCACCGATCGCCAGTGGGCGTTCTACGAGGTGTTCGGGCTGTTCCGGCTGGCCGTGATCGTGCAGCAGATCTATTACCGCTATCACCACCGGCAGACCACGAACCCCGCGTTCCGCCACTACTGGGTAGCCTGCCTCATGCTCGAGTCACGGTGCCGGCGGATCATCCGCCGGGCGGGGAGGTAGCCGTGGGACGGCTGCTGCTGGTCCGGCACGGTCAGGCGTCGTTCGGCGCCGGCGACTACGACGCCCTGTCCGAGTTGGGCGGCGCGCAGGCGCGGGCGCTCGGCGCGTCGTTCGCCCGCCGCGGCCTCCGGCCGGACCTGGTGCTGTGCGGCAAGCTGCGCCGCCACGAGGGCACCGTCGCGGGGCTGCTCGACGGGCTCGGCGGCGACCCGATCCCGGTCTGCGCCGATCCGGGCTGGGACGAGTTCGACTTCCAGCACGTCGTCGAGGTGCACCGGCCGGCCTACCGCGACCGCGCGTACCTGATGGCCGAACTGGCCCGCAGCGACCAGCCGGGCCGGGCCTTCCAGGAGATCTTCGAGGCGGCCACCGGCCGCTGGTGCGCAGGCTTCCACGACGGCGACTACGCCGAGTCGTTCCCCGCCTTCCGCGAGCGGATCATCGCGGTCCTGCAACGCGCCGGCGACCTGCTGCGACAGCACCGTGACATCGTCGCGGTCAGCTCCGGCGGGCCGATCGCGATGGCCGTCGCCCTGCTGACCGCCGGCCCGGGGGCGGAGCCGGCCACCCTCGCCGCGATGTGGACCGCGCTGAACCGGGTCACGGTCAACACCGGCGTCACGAAGCTGGTCTCCGGCCGGAGCGGGCTGTGGATGTCCACCTACAACGAGCACACCCACCTGGAATCCGATCCCCGCCTGCTGACCTACCGCTGAACCTGGAGTCCCGCATGCCCCGCCGCCTCATCAGCCCGCGCCGCTGGACGCCGCCCCGCCTCGCCGACCGCGGCCGGACCGCGCCCCTGCGGGTCCGGCGCCGCCTGCCGACCGGCGGGCACGGCCCGGAGGACGTCGTCTTCGACGCCGCCGGCCGGATCATCACCGGCACCGCCGACGGGCGCATCGTGCGCCTCGACCCGGCCACCGGCGAGCGGACGGTGCTGGCCGAGACCGGCGGGCGCCCGCTGGGGCTGCACGCACGCGCCGACGGCGGCGTCCTGGTCTGCGACCACGACAGGGGCCTGCTCGAGGTACGCCCGGACGGCACCGTCCACGTGCTGGCCGACTCGATCGACGGCGAGCCGATCACCTTCGCCAGCAACGTGGTGCAGGGCGGCGACGGCACCATCTGGTTCACCACCGCGACGAGCCGCTGGAACCTCGACGACCACGTCGGTGACTTCTTCGAGCACTCCGGCACCGGCCGGCTCCTGCGCCGCGACCCCGACGGCACCCTCACCACCCTGGTACCCGGTCTGAAGTTCGGAAACGGCCTGGTCCTGGCCCCCGACGAGTCGCACCTGCTGTTCGCCGAGACGGCTGGTTACCGGATCCGGCGGCACTGGCTGACCGGCCCGGACGCCGGCCGCACCGAGGTGCTCGTCGACAACCTGCCCGGCTTCCCCGACAACATGTACCTCGGCAGCGACGGCCTGCTCTGGGCCGGCATCGTCGCACCGCGCAACCCGCTGCTGGACCGGCTGCTGCCGCTGCCGGGCCTGCTGCGGCTGCTGGTGTGGAACCTGCCCGACGCGGTGCGCCCCAAGGCCGCCGTCGTCGCCTGGATCATGGCGTTCGACCTGGACGGCCGGGCGGTGCACGACCTGCGCACCGACGACGGTTCCTACGGCTTCGTCACCTCGGTCGCCGAGCGCGACGGCACGATCGTGCTCGGCAGCCTGATCGAGGGCGATGTGGCGCTGCTGGACACCCCGCGCTGACCCGGGCCGGTCCGGCCGGCGCGCCGCAGCGCTGACGGGCTCATCCCCCACCAGCGCCGGGCGCAGCGGCTCAGCACCGCCTGCTCGGCGAATCCGAGCAGGCGGCTGACCTGGGCCAGCGGCATGTCCGTGGTCGTCACGTAGCCGCGGGCGCGGGACCGGCGCACGCCGTCGAGGATGGCCGCGTACGACTGGCCCTCGTCGGCGAGTTCGCGTTGCAGGGTGCGCGGATGGGTGGCGAGGAGCCGGGCGACGTCGGCCAGGTCGGTGGGGCCGGTGCCGAGGGCCTGCGCGAGGACCGCGCGCACCCGGGCCGCCACCGCCGTGTCCGGCCCGGGCGCCTGCTGCGACAGGAAGGCCAGGGCCAGGCTGCGCAGCGTCGCGTCGACGCCCTCGAGGGGACGGCCGAGCAGGCTGGCGGGCAGCCGCAGCAGCGCCTCCGGCCGGCCGAAGCGGACCGTCGCGCCGAACGCCTCGGTGTAACGCTCCCGCGGCGCGGTCGGCTGGTGCGGCAGGTCGACCGAGCGCAGCCCGTACCCGCCGCCGGCCAGGAATGTCACCGTCCGGTGCACGAACAGCATGGTCATGTCGGTCGCCTGGGGCAGCGGGCGGACCCCGGCGCCGAACGCGTACCGCAACCCCTTGATCCCGGGTACGCCCTCGGGGTCGTCGATCAGCGACACGTGCAGGTCGCGGGCGTGCACGAACATGTACCGCGAGGTGCACTCGAGCGCGTCGCCGACCGAGGGTGAATTCTGCATGGCCACCGCGAGCGGGCCCAGCAGGCTGAGCTCCTGCACCGAGGCGACCCGCAGGCCGAGGTCCGGGCACCGCAGCGCCACCGCCGCGATCTCCAGCACCGCCGCGAGCGCGGTGTCCTGGATGAGCAGGTCGCCGGTGTCGAGCGCCTCGACGGGCAGGCCCGCCTGCCGGGCGTAGCGCACCGGGTCGCCGCCCAGTTGCCGCACGGTCTCGCGGAACTTCTGCAGACCGGCCGAGCGGACGAGCGACACGATCCACGATATCGCCACCGGCGGCGCGGCCGGCCCGCAGCCCACGCCGTCCTCGTCCGGCGACGTCCGCGGGCGCCTCGAAGCGGCACGGCCTACTTTGCGGCTGTCGAATATGTGTACTCATCTAGGTGTGTACTTGCAAAATCCTTCAAGTCAGAAGCGTCGCAGCATCACTGTGACATCCACGCGCGGCGACCGCCGGACAGTATGTGCGATCAAGTCGGGTCCGGCGGCGCCATCCTCTCCGCACACAGCATCGGAACTCGGAGGAGTCGGGCATGGCAGAGATGGACGTGGCACTCAAGGACGCGATGCAGATCGATGGCGCGATCGGGGCCGCGCTGGTCGACCATTCCAGCGGGATGGCGCTGGGCACGGTGGGCGGCGGCAAGGACCTCGACCTGACGGTCGCCGCCGCCGGCAACACGGACGTCGTGCGCGCGAAGCTGCGGGCGATGGAGATGCTCAACATTACGGAGAAGCTCGAGGACATCCTGATCACGCTCGACAGCCAGTACCACCTGATCCGACCGCTGACCAGCCGGTCCGGCAAGGGACTGTTCCTCTACCTGGCCCTGAACCGGGACCGGGCGAACCTGGCCATGGCCCGTCACCGCCTACGCGTCATCGAGCAGACGCTGGACATGTGACCGCCGGCGTCCGGCTCCTCCACTTCGCGTGCTGGTTACCTCGAACAAGGGCGTTCGGGGCAACCAGCACGTCTTGTCACCGGGAGCCGTTCTCCGAGGCGCTGATCCGGGCCTGCAGCTCGGCCAGCAGCCCGTCGCGGTCGGTCAGGATCTCGCCGAGAATTCGCCGGCCGGCGGCGAGCAGGTCCAGCACCGCGGGCGTGCTGAGCGCGTACATGACGGATCCGCCGTCCCGGAACGAGACCACGATGCCGGCCCGGCGCAGGACAGCCAGTTGCTGCGACATGCTGGACGGTTCGGTGTCGATCTCCGCAAGGAGATCACGAACCGATCGTGGGCCGGGCTGCAGCAGTTCCAGGACCCGGATCCGAACAGGATGCCCGAGAGTACGGAACATCTCGGCCTTGGCCTGGTACAACGGCACTGACACGAACGTCCCCCACCTGGTCGGCCACCGCAGGAACAAACTGGGTCAACGCAGCCGATGCACCGCTTCAGCTGTGCGGCGGTTCTCACAGGCTACACGGACGGCGCGGCGAGACCCGGATGGGCGACAGCGGCCGTGACGCCGATCAGCGCGGGTGCTCACCGGTCAGGCCGCCGGCGCCGGGCCGGTGCTCTCCCGGCCGCGGATGCGGATCGGCGGCCCGGCGTAGTCGCGGGGCGGCTCGCCGCCGAGCGTGGCCACCACCGCCCGGCCCAGGGTGAGCCCGTGTTCGTGCACGTCGATGCTGAGCGCCGACAGCGGCGGCACGGCCAGCTCGCACAGCGGCGAGTCGTCGCAGGCCAGCAGGCTGAGCCGGCCGGGAACCGGCACGCCCGCGCGGATCAGATCGTGCTCGGCGGCCACCGCCATCACGTCGTTGTCGAAGACGATCGCGGTCGGCGGCCGCTCGCCGGCCAGCAGGTCGCGCACGCCGCGCACCCCGTCCTCGGCGCTGTAGTCGCCCTCGACGATGCGCACCCGGATGCCGAGCCGCTCGCCGGCCGACCGCATCGCCTCGGAGCGCTCGGTGGTGTGCACCATGTCGGCCGGGCCGCTGACCCGGCCGATGCTCCGGTGGCCGAGCGAGGCCAGCATGTCGACGGCCGCGGTCATGGCGCCGGCGTCGTCGGTCAGCACCTTGGCGAACGCGCCGTCGGAGTGCCGACCGGCCAGCACGGCGGGCAGGCCGTCGCCGGCGAGCCGCCCCGGGCGCGGGTCGTCGTGCACCACGTTGACCACCACGACCGCCTCGACGGTGCGGTCGCCGGCCCACCGGCGGTAGGTGGCCAGCTCGGCGTCGAGGTCGGGGACGACCACCACGAGCACGGTGATGCCGCGCGGGGCGAGCGCCTCCTCCATGCCGGCGATGAGCTCCATCATGAACGGCTCGACGCCGACCCGGTCGGCCGCGCTGCCGGTGAGCACCAGCCCGATCAGCTGGCCGGCGGGGCCCCGGCCCTCGTGCGGGTCGCTTCGGATCATGGCGGACGGCTCCCGTCGCAACTCGATTGCGGGCGCGGCCCCCGACCCTACATTCTTAAGCAACTGAAGAAGGCCGTCAAACGTCCATCGACTGTGGAGGCCCGATGTCCGACCCGGTGCATCTGAGCGCCGCTGGGGTGAGCGTGGTGCTGGACTGCCGCGGCGCCGCGCTGCCCGCGATCGTGCACTGGGGAGAGTCCCTCGGCGACCTCACTCCCGCACAACTGCGGGACCTGGCGCTGGCCGCCGCGCCACAGCCGATCGGCTTCTCCGTCGACGCCCCGGTGCGGGTCTCGCTGCTGCCCGAGCAGTCGGCCGGCTGGCAGGGCCACCCCGGCCTGGCGGGGCACCGCGACGGCCGGCACTGGTCGAGCGCGTTCGCGGTGACGGCCGTCGAACGCGGCGCCGGCGGGCTGGTGGTCACCGCGGCCGACGAGGCCGCCGCGCTGCGCCTGGTGCTCGAGGTCGAGCTGCACCCGAGCGGCATCCTGCGCACCCGGGCCCGGCTCACCGGCACCGGCCCCGGCGTGTACCGGCTCGAACAGCTCACCCTGTTCCTGCCGGTGCCCGAGGAGACCACCGAGCTGCTCGACTTCACCGGGCACCACCTGCGCGAGCGGTCGCCGCAGCGCACCGCGTTCACGCACGGCCTGCGGGTGCGGGAGAACCGGACCGGCCGCACCGGGTACGACACCGCGCACCTGCTCTGCGCCGGGACGGCCGGGTTCGGCAACCGGCACGGCCGGATCTGGGGCGTGCACACCGCGTTCTCCGGCGGGGCCCGCTCGGTGGCCGAGCGCACGTACCACGGCCGGTCCGCGCTCGGCGGCGGCGAGCTGCTGCTGCCCGGCGAGGTGACGCTCGGCGAGGGCGAGAGCTACCTCGGACCGTGGCTCTACGGGTCGTTCGCCGCCGCCGGGCTGGACGAGCTGTCCGGCCGGTTCCACGCCTTCATGCGCGACCGCCCGCAGCACCCGAGGACGCCCCGGCCCGTCGTGGTGAACACCTGGGAGGCCGTCTACTTCGACCACGACCTGGCCCGGCTCACCCGGCTGGCCGAGGCCGCGGCCGCGGTGGGCGCCGAACGGTTCGTGCTCGACGACGGCTGGTTCGGCTCGCGCCGCGACGACAGCTCGGGCCTCGGCGACTGGTGGGTCTCCCCCGACGTCTGGCCGGACGGGCTCGGCCCGCTCGTCGACGTGGTGCGCGGCCTCGGCATGGAGTTCGGATTGTGGGTGGAGCCCGAGATGGTCAACCCCGACTCCGACCTGGCCCGGGCGCACCCCGACTGGATGATGGCGGCCGGGGACCGGCTCCCCCCGCCCGCCCGCGGCCAGCAGGTGCTCGATCTCGGCAACCCCGAGGCGTACGCGTACGTCCGCGACCGCCTCGACGCGCTGCTGCGGGCGTACGAGATCGCCTGTCTGAAGTGGGACCACAACCGCGACCTGGTCGACGCCGGGCATCCGGCCAGCGGCCGGGCCGGGGTGCACGATCAGACGCACGCCGCCTATCGGCTGCTCGACGACCTGCGCGCCCGGCACCCCGGTGTCGAGATCGAGTCGTGCTCGTCCGGCGGCGGCCGGGTCGACCTGGAGATCCTGCAGCGCACCGACCGGGTGTGGGCCTCCGACTGCATCGACGCGCACGAGCGGGTGGCCATCCAGCGCTGGACCAGCCTGCTGCTGCCGCTCGAACTGATCGGCTCGCACGTGGGCGCGCCGCGGGCGCACACCACCCGCCGGTCGCTCGACCTGGACATGCGGGCCGGCGTCGCGATCTGGGGCCATCTGGGCATCGAGTGGGATCTCACCGCGGCCGGGCCGGCCGAGCTGGACCGGCTGGCCCGCTGGGTGGCGTTCTACAAGGAGGTGCGCGGCCTGCTGCACACCGGCACGCTCGTGCACGGCGACCTGGCCGACCCCGCCTACCACCTGACCGGGGTGGTCTCGGCCGATCGCGGCGACGCCCTGTTCGCGGTGATCGCCACCGCCACCAGCGCGTCCTACCCGCCCGGCCGGGCCGGCCTTCCCGGCCTCGACCCGGACCGGACCTACCGGGTACGCCCGCAGCCGCCCGGTGACATTCCCGACGGCAACGCGGCGGCGTGGGGCGCTGGGCTACCCTGGTGCTCGCCGCAGGGGGTCCGGCTGCCGGGTCGCGCGCTGGCCGCGTCCGGCCTGCGGTTGCCCGTGCTGTATCCCGATCGCGTCATGCTCGTGCGAGCCACGGCCGCGGACGAACCGTCTGTCAAGGTGGTAACCGAGTGAGAGAAGCAGCCGGGTCACGCCGCGGGCGGCCGGGTGCCCGGGAGAGCATCATCGACGCGATCCGCGCGTCCGAGCCGCTCAGCCGGGTCGAGCTGGCCACCATGACCGGCCTCACCGAGGCCGCCGTGTCGATGACCGTGCGCCGGCTGATCGAGGAAGGCCTGATCGTCGAGACCGGGCGCACGCCCACCACCGGCAAGCCCCGCACGCTGCTGCGCCTCGACCCGGGCGCGCGGATCGCGGTCGGCATCTACCTCGACGAGCTGACCACCACGCTGGTGCTGACCGGCCAGACCGGCGGCATCCTCTCCCGGCTGGCCCGCCCGGCGGCCGCCTCGAGCGACCCGGACACGCTGCTGCGCGACCTGGTCGCCGACGTCAACGTGCTGCTGGACGGCTCGGGCGTCGACCCGGCCCGCTGCCTGGGCGCCGGCGTGGTGTGGCCGGGCCCGCACAGCCGCCCGATGGACGGCCCCGCCCGGCTGCACGGCTGGCGCGGTGACGAGCTGGGCCGCCGGCTCGCCGAGGCGACCGGCTGGCCGGTGCTGGTGGAGAACGACGCCACGGCCGCCGCGGTCGGCGAATACTGGGTGGCCCGGGTCGGCCCGGAGCAGGCGTTCGCGGCGCTCTACATGGGCACGAGCCTCGGCGCCGGCGTGCTGCTCGACGGCCGCGCCATGCGCGGCGGCCGGGGCAACGCGGGCGAGTTCGGCCACCTCTGCCTGCAGATCGACGGCCCCGAGTGCTGGTGCGGGGCCCGCGGCTGCCTGGAGGCGCTGGCCGGCCCGCGCGCGGTGGTGACGGCCGCGACCGCCGACCCGGCGGCGGCCGCCGAGGCGGGC
>NZ_JBEZXZ010000105.1:0-29938 GCF_040638275.1 Actinoplanes sp. NPDC026623
GTGCTCACGACGAAATTCCTCAGCGGCGGCTGAATAGTTTCGCCGCGCGGTCCGGTCCCGCATCGCCGCCAATTCCGACCTGCCGAACAATGACAACTGTCCCACCGGAGAATTCTCCCGCACCCCGCCCCGACACGCCCGCGAATGATCATGCCAATCTCACTTCGGCAATAGCGTTCACCGGATCCGCGCGGCGGCTTCGGTGCAGGACCACGCGTGTCGAAATAGGGCCCGGTAATGCCGCTGTCGGGGTAAGTACGGCTGATCTTGCAGAGGTCATGCTCGTCATCGCGACATGAGTTCTGTGAATGGGGTGCCAGCTACTGTAGCCAAGATTGGCGTTCCCCTCGCAGGTCCTCTTGGGTCGTGGCGACGCAGCCTGGCAGAAATGGTCAATGAGTCGTTCCATGCGGTGATCGCCGTGACATCCGCCAAAAGGTAGATGTGGATCGTAGAGGACCCGGCCAAAGGGCCGAATCATCGGGTTGGTGCTTGTGGACCACCCGGTGCCGGGTGCGACGATGTCTCCGTGCCCATCAGAACAGAGACCTTCCGCCGAGAATCAGCTAACGGCCTCGACACCATCATCGTCATGGCCTCAATCGATGACATTGGTGATGACGTTGGTGCGGAGATCCGTGTCATCCATGAGCGTGACGGCAAGGTGGTCACCGACACGATCCCCCACTGGGGAGACGATCCCGCCGCTGGTCACCGCTGGGTTGAGCAGCACCGTGACAGCTGTATCTCCCAGGGCTATCGAGTCGTCGACGAGTGTGACGAACCGGAGAATTAGCCCGCTGTATCAGGCAACATTCTCGATGGCGGTGAGCCGGTTCTTGAGCCGGTAGCTGGGTCCGTTGATCGGGACGACATCGCAGTGATGCAGCAGGCGATCAAGGATCGCGGTTGCCAAGACCTCGTCTCCGAACACTTGGCCCCATTCGCCGAAGCCCTTGTTGGAAGTCAACAACGTCGAGCCCTTTTCATACCTCTTCGATATGACTTGGAAGACCAGGTTCGCCTCGGTGCGTTCGAGGGGCTGATACCCGACTTCGTCGACGAGGAGGACGTATGGCGCAGGTAGGTGTGTAGTTTGCGGGTGAGCCGGCCGATCGCGTCGGCGGCTTCGAGTTGGCGGACCAGGTCGTCGAGGGTGGTGAAGGAGACGGTGAACCCGGCCCGGCAGGCGGCGACCGCAAGTGCGACGGCGATGTGCGCCTTGCCCGGGCGGCCCGACCAGAGCGACGTTGGCTTTGTTCTGCACGAACGACCACGAACGACAGGGTGGCGAGGTCGCGGACTTTGCGTGGTCCAGGTCGGGTTGGTAGCTGAAGTTGTAGTCGTCGAGGGTTTTGTGGTGCGGCAGCTTCGACAGGCGTAGCCCGGCACGGAAGCGGCGTTCATCTTTGACGGCGAGTTTGAACCGAGCGGGCACGGTCGAGGGCGGTTGATACGGTCGCGTCCATGATCACGATCACCCTCGAGGATGTGCGGGACGCCGCTGCCCGACTGGTGGGCGTCGCCCACCGCACCCCGGTGCTGCGCTCGCGGACCCTCGACGCCATGGTCGGTGCCGAGATCCACCTCAAGGCCGAGAACCTCCAGCGGGCGGGCGCCTTCAAGTTCCGCGGCGCCTACAACGCGCTCTCCCGGCTGTCGCCGGGGCAGCGGGCCGGCGGCGTGGCGGCGTTCTCGTCCGGCAACCACGCGCAGGCCCTCGCCCTCGCCGCCCGCGAGTTCGGCACCACCGCCGTCATCCTCATGCCGGCGGACACGCCGGCGTCCAAGCGCGCGGCGGCCGAGGGCTACGGCGCCGAGATCATCACCTACGACCGCTACACCGCCGACCGGGCCGCCCTGGGTGCGGCGCTGGCCGCCGAGCGCGGCCTTCCCCTGATCCCGCCGTACGAGCACCCGGACGTGATCGCCGGGCAGGGGACCGCCGCGCTCGAACTGCTGGAGGAGACCGGCGAACTCGGCGCGCTGCTGGTGCCGGCCGGCGGCGGCGGGCTGCTCGCGGGCAGCGCCACCGCGGCCAAGGGCCTGCACCCCGGCATCCGGATGATCGGGGTGGAGCCGGAGGCGGGCGACGACACCCGGCGGTCGCTGGTCGCGGGGCGGCGGGTGGGGATTTCCGTGCCGCGCACCATCGCCGACGGCCAGGGCGCGGACATACCCGGCGAGCTGACCTTCTCGATCAACCGCCGCCTCGTCGACGAGATCGCCCTCGTCACCGACGACGAGATCCGAGCGGCGATGCGCTTCGCCTTCGAGCGGATGCGGGTCGTCATGGAGCCCAGCGGGGCCAGCCCGCTCGCCGCGCTGATGGCCGGCCGGATCGAGCGCCTGCCGCCCCGGGTCGGCCTGATCATTTCGGGCGGAAACATCGATGCCGCCCGCTTCGCGGAGCTTGTCTGCCCCGATCACGAGGCCACTACTGTCGGGTAGCCGCCCCGACTATGGTCAGCCCGGCCCGGCGACTCCATGGTGAACGACGTGGAGGTTCCCATGAAAGTCGCGTTCGACCGCGACCGCGTAACGGACAGCGCCGCGCTGCTGCGCGACGAGCGGGTCCAGCTCGCCCCGGCCGGCTGGCCGGGCCGGGGCTGGGAGCCGGCCGGGCGGGAGGTCGCCGAGCTCTGCGCGACGCCGCCGACCGACATCGCAGGCGTGTTGACCCGGCTCACCGCCGCCCAGAAGATCCTCGACGGCCTGCCGCCGACGGGCGGCAACAACCGGGTGGCCGCGTTCAACTCGCTCTACTTCACCATCACCGACCGGGTCGCCAAGTCGCTCAGCGGCGAGGACGTGCGGGACCCGGTCTTCCTCGAGCTGCTCGACGTCGAGTTCGCCAAGCGGTACTTCGACGCCCTGCGCCGCTGGGGTGCCGACGACGACGCCACCCCCGACGCCTGGGAGGTGCTGTTCCGCCGCGCCGGCAGCCTCAAGGTGAGCAGGCTGACCGCCGCGATGCTGGGCGTCAACGCGCACATCAACCACGACCTGGCGCTCGCGCTGGTCGCCACCTGGGAGCGGACGGGCGCGCCGACCGACGAGGTCATCCACCCGGACTACCTGCTGATCAACAAGATCTTCTTCGAGGAGATCCCGTCGCTGCGCCGGCGCTACTCCACGGCGTGGCAGCTGCGCATCGACCACCTGGTCGGCAACCTGGACGACTGGAGCCAGCGGGTGCTGGTCTCGGCGACCCGGGCGCATGCCTGGGACCAGGCGCAGCGGCTGTGGCAGCTGCGCGACGACAGCGACGACCTGGCCCGGGCCAAGCTGCTGATGGACCGCGCGTCGGCGCTGCTCGGCGAGGCCCTGATCAGCGCCGACGGCGTCGTCAACAGAATCGGCGCGATGCTGCGCGTCCTGCGCAACTCCGTCCGCGGCCTGCTGTCCAGGCTCACCGGCTGCTGACCCCGCCAGGCCCGCCCGGATGCGGTCGCCTGCCCGCCCGGCCCTGACCTGCCGGTCTAGCGTCGCTCGGGTCGCCGGTGCAGCGCGACTCGGTCTGCGGGTTGTTGACGGTCGCTGACCGTGGTGGGCCGGGTGCGGTCGCGTGTCTGCCCGGCTCTGGCCTGCGGGTGTTGCATTGCTCGGGGTTGCCGGTGCAGGGCGATTCGGTCTGCGGGTTGTTGACGGTCGCTGACCGTGGTGGGCCGGGTGCGGTCGCGCGCCCCGCCCGGTCCTGGCCTGCGGGTCTTGTGTCGCCAGGGTTGCCGGTGCAGGGCGACTCGGTCCGCGGGTTGTTGACGGTCGCTGACGGTGGCGGGCGTGTAGGGCCTGTCCAGGTGCGGTCGCGTGCCCGCCCGGCCCCGACCCGCAGGCCCTGCGTCGCGCGGGGCAGCCGCCGTTTACGCCGGTCGGCGGGCGGTCACCGCCCACACCCGGTGCGGAACCAGCAGTGGGTCGCCGGGGAACCGGTCGGCGAGCAGAGCGGTCAGCTCGGCGGAGAAGACGCCCACCGCCGCCGGATCGAGGGTGGCCGCGACGCCGGCGCTGGCCCGGATCCGCCCGACCCAGTCGAGGTGCGAATACGCGACATCGAGATCGAACGAGAACGTCTCGATCCCGGTGAAGCCAGCCAGCCGGAGATCGGTGAGCCAGCGCGGATAGAGCCCGGTGCCGCCCGCGAGCGTCCACGCCGGGTTGTGCCGGAGGATCAGCGCCTCGGTGGCGGCGACGACGTTGCCGGACACCGGAAGCCAGTCGAAGTGCACGATGACCACGCTCCCGCCGGGCCGCAGCAGCCGCCGCACCTCGGCGGTGGCCTCAGCCGCACGGAACCAGTGCCAGCACTGCCCCGCGGAGACGACGTCGGCGCAGCCGTCCGGCAGGCCGGTCCGCTCGGCGGCACCCACCACGTAGCCGACCTCGGCACCCACCCGCGCGTCGAGCAGGCGCGCCTTGTCGAGCAGCGCGGCAGCCGGGTCGACGCCGGTGACCGCGGCACCGCGCAGGGCGAAGAGCCGGGCCAGGCTGCCCGTGCCGGTGCCGAGATCCACCACGTCCTGCCCGGGGCCGCCGATGCCCAGCCGGGCGAGCCGGTCCGTCAACTCGTCCGGAAAGCCCGCCCGGTGGCGGCTGTAGTCATCGGCGGTTCGGCCGAAATCGACGCTGTTCACGACTCGAACTTTAACGTGATCATGGCCGCCGGGCGCGCGCTGTCCCGGTACGGCCGCGCCGGTTTCCGACCGTGGCTCTGGCAGGATCAGGGGATGTTGGTGGACCGCGCCGGGCGGCGTTACCCGTTGGACGAGCCGCGCTGGCGGGGCGACGACGGCTCACCCCTGCTGGTCGAGGACCTGCCGGGGATCACCCGCGACGACATCGACACCCGCGTACGGTCCCAGTGGCGCTACGCGGCCGCCCTGCCGCAGCCCTACGACCGCCCGGTGAGCCTCGGCGAGGGGTGCACGCCGCTGCTGCCGTTCGAGGTCGACGGCGTGCCGCTGTCGGTGAAGCCCGAGTGGTTCAACCCGACCGCCAGCTTCAAGGACCGCGGCACCACCGTCATGGTCTCGACCCTGGCCGGCCAGGGCGTGACCGAGATGCTCGAGGACAGCAGCGGCAACGGCGGCTCGTCGGTGGCCGCCTACGCCGCCGCCGCCGGGATCCGGGCCACCATCCTCGCCCCCGAGTCGACGTCGCCCGCCAAGATCCAGCAGAGCCGGGTGCACGGCGCCGGCGTCGAGCTGGTGCCGGGGACGCGGCAGGCCACGGCCGACGAGGCGGTGCGCCGCTCGGCCGGCACCTTCTACTCCAGCCACAACTGGCATCCGTTCTTCCTGCAGGGCACGAAGCTGATCGCGTACGAGATCTGGGAGGACCTGGGCTTCACCGCGCCGGACGCGGTGGTGCTGCCGGCCGGGGCCGGCAGCCTGGTGCTCGGCTGCCACGTCGGCTTCGGCGAGCTGCTGCGTTCGGGCGCTATCGCCCGGCGGCCGCGGCTGCTGGTCGCCCAGCCGGCTCGATGCGGCCCGCTGGTCACCGCCTTCGCCGCCGGCGCCGCCGCGGTGTCGCCGGGGGAGTGGTCACCGACCGTTGCCGAGGGCACGGCGATCGCGGTGCCGGTGCGCGACCGCGAGGTGCTCGCGGCCGTCCGCGCCTCCGGCGGCGACATGACGGCGGTCGCCGAGCCCGACATCGCGCCCGCCACCTTCGAACTGGCCCACCGCGGCCTGTACGCGGAACCGACCAGCTCGATCGTGCTGCCGGCCGTCCGCGAGTTCCTGCGCCGCGGCACGCTGCGCCGCGGCGAAACGGCGGTGGTCGTGCTGACCGGCTCGGCCCTCAAGGCCGCGGACGCGGTCGGCCGCCTGCTGTCCGAAGCACGGTGACCTCGATTCCACCCGATCGGGCGCCAGGTCGCCCGCCGGCAGGGGCCAAACCATCAGATATCCCCGCCGCTAGTGATCATGGTGAGTTCGGGCCAGCTCCAGCTGACCGTCGTGAAGAGACGTCGGTGCGGTGGCCGCGTGGATGAGGCTGCGTTGGGGGCTCTGTCGTTGCCTCGTGATCGCGCCACACACGACGATGGCATGGGCTTGCGCTGAGGGGTGATGATCCCGCTGGCGAGGTCGGTGTCGGCCCGCGACGGCATGACCTGGCGGATCGTGGGCGAGCCGCGACTGCTCACGGCGGGTGACATCACGTTCGGTGGGCGGTGCGTTCGGGGAGTCGGGCAGGGAGGCGGAGGCCGGGCGATCTCACCTGATCAAGATCGCTGATGTGAGGCGTGGTTTTCACGGCCGAAACATTTCCAACGCGCGCAGGTAATGGCTGGTGGGCAGGCTGTCGGGATGGCCGACCTGACCGGGCCGGTGACGCCCGCGGGCGCTCCCGCCCCCGATGCACCCGCCGGCCCGCTTGCCGGCTTCACCGTCGCGGTCACCGCCGAGCGGCGCCGCGACGAGCTGTCGGCCCTGTTCCAGCGCCGGGGCGCCAAGGTCGTGGTCGCGCCCGCGATCACGATCGTGCCGCTCGGCGACGACCAGGCGTTGCACGCCGCGACCGAGGCCTGCGTCGGGCTCGCGCCCGACATCGTGGTCGCCACCACCGGGATCGGGTTCCGGGGCTGGCTCGAGGCCGCCGAGGGCTGGGGGATGGGCGACACCCTGCGGGCCGCGCTCAGCCGGGCCCGGCTGATCGCCCGCGGCGCCAAGCCGTGCGGGGCGATCCGGGCCGCCGGCCTGACCGAGGAGTGGTCGGCGCCGAGCGAGTCGTGCGAGGAGATTCTGGAGCGGCTGCGGGCGCAGGGCATCGCCGGGCGGCGGATCGCGGTGCAGTTGCACGGCGGACCGCAGGTGGAGTTCGCCGCCGGGCTGCGGGCGGCCGGTGCCGCGGTCGTGGAGGTACCGGTCTACCGCTGGACGCTGCCGTCGGACGTCGCGCCGGTGCGGCGCCTCGTCGGCCAGCTCGCGGCCGGCCAGGTCGACGCCGTCACGTTCACCAGCGCGCCGGCGGTGCAGGCGCTGCTGGAGATCGCCGGGGACGCCGCCGTCGACGTGCTCGAGCGGTTCCGGACCGGCACGATGGCGGCCTGCGTCGGGCCGGTCACGGCCGCGTCGCTGGTCGAGCGGGACGTTCCGGTGGTGACGCCGCACCGCTCCCGGCTCGGCGCCCTGGTCAAGGTCGTCACCGACGAGTTGCCGCGGCGCGCCGCGAAGCTCACGGTCGCCGGCACCGTCCTGGAGATCCGCGGTCACGCCGTGCTCATCGACGGCCGGTTGCAGACGCTCGCGCCGGCCGCGATGGCGATCCTCGCCTCGCTCGCGGCCCGGCCGGGCGCTGTCGTCTCCAAGGATCGCCTGGTCACGTCGCTGCCGCGGGGCACCGACGGGCACGCCGTCGACGTCGCGATCGCCCGGTTGCGCACCGCGCTCGGCTCCGCGGGCCACATCGAGACCGTCATCAAGCGCGGCTACCGGCTGCGGGTCGACGAGTCGGCCGCGTGACCGCGGGCGCCGGGAGCACAAGCGAAGGGTAGACACATGAGCCGCCTGCCGGTATTGCTGGCCGTCGCGCACGGCACCCGTTCCGCCGCCGGCCAGGCGCAGATCCGCGACCTGGTCGACCGGGTCGCCTGCCGGCGCCCGGACGTGGACGTCCGGCTCGCCTTCGCCGACGTGCAGCAGCCCCGGGTCGCGGACGCCATCCGGGGGTTGCGCGCGGTGGTCGTGCCGCTGCTGCTGTCGTCCGGCTATCACGTACGCGTGGACATCGCCGAGGCGGTCGCCGGCGCCGACGCGGTCGCCACCGCCCCGCTGGGTCCCGACCCCGTCCTGGTGGAGAGCCTGCGGCGGCGCATCGGGGACACCGACGCGGTGGTGCTGGCCGCGGCCGGCTCGTCGGATCCGGGGTGGCGGGCCGGGATCGCCGACGTGGCCGCCCGGCTGAACGCGCACGTGGCGTACGCGTCGGGCGCCGAGCTGCGGGTGCCCGATGTGGTCGCCGGGCTCCGGGCGCGGGGCGCGCGGCGGGTGACGGTCGCCGCGTACCTGCTGGCCGAGGGCCTGTTCTACCGTTCGCTGCACCGGGCCGGGGCCGACGCGGTGACGCCGCCGCTCTGCGCCGATCCGGCGGTGGCCGACCTGGTACTCGCCCGTTACGAGCACCTCACAATGGTGCCGAGCCGTATGTAGGGATTTCTGAACGCCGCGGCAACGGCGACGGTCCGGCGCGGTAACGGTGATCGACAAACATCATCCGCGTGACCGTGACCGAGACGCATTGCCCGTACTGCGCGTTGCAGTGCGGCATCGCGCTGACGCCCGAGATCCCGCGGGTCCGGCTCGAACCCACTGAATTCCCGGTCAACCGCGGCGGCCTGTGCGCCAAGGGCTGGACCGCCGCCGAGTTGCTCGACCACTCCGACCGGCTGCTCACGCCGCTGGTGCGCAAGGATCCCGCGGACCGCGGCAGCCCGCTGCGCGAGGCCACCTGGGACGAGGCGTACGAGCGCATCGTCGCGGCGATCCGGCGCAGCCAGCGGGAGTACGGCCCGGACAGCGTCGGTGCGTTCGGCGGCGGCGGGCTGACCAACGAGAAGGCGTACACGCTCGGGAAGTTCGTCCGGGTGGCGCTGGGGTCCGCGTCGATCGACTACAACGGCCGGTTCTGCATGTCGTCGGCCGCGACCGCCGGCAACCGCGCGCTCGGCGTCGACCGGGGCCTGCCGTTCCCGCTCGAGGACGTGGCCGGGGCGAGGACCGTGCTGCTGGTCGGCGCCAACCCGGCCGACGCGATGCCGCCGTCCATGCAGTACCTCGACGCCGGGCGGGCCGAGGGTGCCCGGCACATCGTCGTCGACCCGCGGCGCACGCCGACCGCCGCGGGCGCGTACCGGCATCTGCAGCCGCTGCCCGGCACGGACCTGGCGCTGGCCAACGGGATGCTGCACGTCGCGATCCGGGAGGGGCTGCTCGACGAGGAGTACATCCGGGACCGGACCACCGGCTTCGACGCCGTCCGCGCGGCGGTCGCCTCCTACTGGCCCGGGCGGGTCGAGCGGATGACCGGCGTCAGCGAGGCGGACCTGCGCGAGACCGTCCGGCTGCTCGCCACCGAACGCCCGTCGATGATCCTCACCGCGCGCGGCGCCGAGCAGCACAGCAACGGCACCGACACGGCGCAGGCGTACCTGAACCTGGCGCTGGCGCTGGGCCTGGTCGGGCGGCCGAACTCCGGCTACGGCACCATCACCGGGCAGGGCAACGGGCAGGGCGGGCGCGAGCACGGGCAGAAGGCCGACCAGTTGCCCGGCTACCGGCGGCTGGACGATCCGGCCGCCCGGGCGCACGTCGCCGGGGTCTGGGGCATCGACCCCGACGAGCTTCCGCGGCCCGGCGTCTCCGCGTACGAGATGCTCGACCGTCTCGGCACGGACGGCGGGGTCCGGGTGCTGCTGGTGCTGGCCAGCAACATGGCCGTCTCCGCGCCGCACGCCGGGCACGTCATCGACCGGATGCGCGCCCTGGACCTGCTTGTCGTCTCCGACATCTTCCTCTCCGAGACCGCCGCGCTCGCCGACGTGGTCCTGCCGACGGCGCAGTTCGCCGAGGAGGAGGGCACGATGACCAACCTCGAGGGCCGGGTCATCCGCCGCCGGAGGGCGCTGCCGCCGCCGCCGGACGTCCGCACCGACCTGCAGTTCCTGGCCGGGCTCGCCGAGCGGCTGGGGCGCGGTGAGTTCTTCAGCGACGACCCGCGGACCGTCTTCGACGAGCTGCGCCGGGCCAGCGCCGGCGGGATCGCCGACTACGCCGGCATCACGTATGAGCGCATCGACGCCGAGCAGGGTGTGTTCTGGCCGTGCCCGGCGCAGGACCATCCGGGCACGCCGCGGATGTTCACCGACACGTTCCCGACCCCGGACGGCAGGGCCCGGTTCATCCGGGTCGAGCACCGCGATCCGCACGAGATGCCGGACGCCGAATTCCCGTACGTGCTGACGACCGGCCGCAACATGCAGCAGTACCAGAGCGGCAACCAGACCCGCCGGGTCGCCGCGCTGACCGTCTCGCTGCCCGAGCCGCGCGTCGAACTGCACCCCGACCTGGGCCGCCGGCTCGGCGTCGCCGACAGCGAGATGGTCGAGCTGCGTACCCGGCGCGGCAGGGCGCGGTTCCGGGCCCGGTTCAACGCCGGCATCCGGCCGGACACCGTCTTCGCGCCGTTCCACTGGGGCGGCGACCAGGCGGTCAACCTGCTCACCGACCCGGCACTCGACCGGCACTCCAGGATGCCCGCGTTCAAGGCGTGCGCGGTCGCCATCAGCCCAGCCCCCCATCACGAAGGGACCACCTAGGTGCAATCCACACCCCGATTCCTGCAGGGCGTCTTCGCCTTCGAGGGCAAGGGCCTCGACCGGGCGGCACCCATCGGTGTCGCCCTCGGTTACGCGGTGCCCGACGGTGTCGTCGCGCAGGCCGTGTACTTCCGCGGCGGCAACTCCGCCGAGGAGCTGATCTGCGTGGTGCTGATGCGCGACGGCAGGCCGATGCGTTACTTCCCGATCGGCGCCAAGGGCGAGGTACACATCCCGCTGCGCGTGGTCGAGGACCTGGATTCCGGTACGAGCGTGGAGTTGTGGCTCGCCGCACCCGCCGGCGTCACCGGCACGGTCGTCATCGACCTGGGGCTGGTGGAGGTCTGATGCAGCGACTCGTGGTCATCGGCAACGGGATGGCGGGCGCCCGCACGGTCGAGGAGATCCTCGCCCGCGGCGGCGCGGACCGCTTCGAGATCACCATGTTCGGCGATGAGCCGTACGGCAATTACAACCGCATCATGCTCTCCAACGTCCTCGCCGGCGTGGAGGACGAGTCGGGCATCTTCCTCAACGACCTCAGCTGGTACGCCGACAACGGCATCACCCTGCACTCCGGCCGCAGGATCAGCCGCGTCGACCGGTTCGCCAAGCAGGTGTACGCCGAGGACGGCACGGCGACAGCGTACGACAAGCTGATCATCGCGACCGGCAGCTCGGCCTGGGTGCCGCCGATCACCGGCATCCACCGCCCCGGCCGCGGCTACCACCAGGGCGTGTTCGCGTTCCGGACGCTCGACGACACCCGCAACATGATCCGCTACGCCCGCGAGCACGAGCGGGCCGTGGTCATCGGCGGCGGCCTGCTCGGCCTGGAGGCGGCCCGCGGCCTGCAGCACCACGTCTCGCACGTGACCCTGCTGCACGCCATGGGCCACCTGATGAACACCCAGCTGGACGCGGCGGCCGGCAAGATCCTGCAGGGCAGCGTGGAGAAGCTCGGCATCGAGGTGGTCTGCGACGCCATGACCACCGAGATCATGGGCAAGCACGCCGTCACCGGCGTCAAGCTGGCCGACGGCCGGATCATCGAATGCGACGTGGTGGTGGTCGCCGCGGGCATCCGGGCCAACGCCGAGATGGCCGCGAACAGCGGGTTGGTCGTCGAGCGCGGCATTGTCGTCGACGACCAGATGCGGGCGCAGGACGAGCCCGACATCTACGCGGTCGGCGAGTGCGCCCAGCACCGCGGCGCGACGTACGGGCTGGTGGCCCCGCTCTGGGACCAGGCCAAGGTGCTCGCGGACCACATCACCGGCCGGGATCCGCAGGCCGCGTACCACGGCTCCCGGATCGCCACGAAGCTCAAGGTGGCCGGCGTCGACGTCGCCTCGATGGGGCTCAAGGAGGCCGAGCGCGACGACGACGAGACGCTGGTCTTCAGCGAGCCCCGCAAGGGTGTCTACAAGAGCATCGTGATCCGCGACGGCCGGCTCGTCGGCGCCACCCTGGTCGGCGACGTCCGCAAGGTCGCGTTCCTGATGCAGGCCTTCGACCGGGGCCTGGCACTGCCGGAGGACCGGGTCGAGCTGATGTTCGACCTGGGCGGACCGCCGGCCGAGGTCAGCGCCGCCGAACTCGCCGACGACGCGCAGGTCTGCAACTGCAACGGCGTCACCAAGGGCACCATCGCCGACACCGTGCACGGCGGCTGCAAGACCGTCAGCGGCGTCATGGACAAGACCCGGGCCGGCAAGGGCTGCGGCACCTGCAAAGGCCTGGTCGCGCAGATAGTCGAGTGGGCCGCCGGGGGAACGGTCGAGGAGGACCCCGCGGCGAGCTGGTACGTGCCCGGCGTGCCGATGCCCAAGCCGGAGCTGATGGCCGCGATCCGGCAGTACGGGCTGCGCTCGGTCTCGTCGGTCTTCGCCAAGCTGGTGCCCGGTGGCCAGGAGGACGCCAAGAGCAAGATGGGTCTCGCCTCGCTGCTGAAGATGATGTGGGGCGAGGAGTACGTCGACGAGCGCGACTCGCGGTTCATCAACGACCGGGTGCACGCCAACATCCAGCGTGACGGCACGTTCTCGGTGGTGCCGCAGATGAAGGGCGGCGTCACCACCCCGGCGCAGCTGAGGCGGATCGCCGAGGTGGCCGAGAAGTACGCCGTACCGATGGTGAAGCTGACCGGCGGGCAGCGCATCGACCTGCTCGGGGTGCCGAAGGAGACGCTGCCGAAGATCTGGGCCGACCTGGACATGCCGTCCGGTTACGCCTACGCCAAGAGCTTCCGGACGGTGAAGACCTGCGTCGGCTCGGACTACTGCCGCTTCGGCGTCGGCGACTCCACCGCGCTCGGCATCGCCCTCGAGGAGCGCTTCCAGGGCATCGAGGGCCCCGGCAAGATGAAGCTCGCCGTCACCGGCTGCCCGCGTAACTGCGCCGAGGCGTACGTGAAGGATCTGGGTGTCGTCGCCATCGACGGTGGCCGCTGGGAGATCTACGTCGGCGGCGCCGCCGGCGCGCACATCCGCAAGGGCGACCTGCTCGCCACGGTCGGCTCGGCGGACGAGGTCATCACGCTCACCGGCCGCTTCCTGCAGTACTACCGGGAGAACGCCAACTGGCTCGAGCGCACGTACGCGTTCGTGCCGCGGATCGGCATCGACCGGGTCAGGGAGATCGTCGTGGACGACGCGGACGGCATCGCCGCCGAGCTCGACGCCGCGATGGAGGCGTCCGTCGGCGCCTATCGCGATCCCTGGAAGGAACGGGCCGAGCCCGTCACGCCCGGCCAGTTCCGCACCTCGCTGCCGCTGATCGTGCTGCCGCAGGTCCCGGTCCGCGCCGCCGCGGTGCAGGCATGACGCGCCTCGGCCACGTCGACGAGATTCCCCTGGGCGAGGGCCGCACCTACGCCGTCGACGGCGAGATGGTCGCCGTCTTCCGGCTGCGCGACGGCTCGCTGCGCGCCCTGCAGGCGGTGTGCCCGCACCGCGGCGGGCCGCTCGCCGACGGGCAGATCGACCTGAAGGTCGTCGTCTGCCCGCTGCACCTGTACGCCTTCGACCTGAACACCGGCTGTTCCCTGAGCGGCCAGGACGATCTCACCGTCTACGCCGTCTCCGTCGACGACGACGACCACGTCGTAGTCTCCGCCCGAGCTTCCTCGGAGGTCCCCTCATGAGCGCCACCACCCTGGAACGCCCCGCCCTGACCGTGCGCGGGCATTGGATCGACGACTGGCGCCCCGAGGACCCCGCGTTCTGGGCGCAGACCGGCGCCCGGATCGCGCGGCGCAACCTGATCTTCTCGATCTTCTCCGAGCACATCGGCTTCTCCATCTGGACGATGTGGTCCGTGCTCGTGCTCTTCCTCGGCCCCGCGTACGGCATCGACCCGGCCGGCAAGTTCCTGCTCACCGCCGTGCCCGCGCTGGTCGGCGCAACGCTGCGGATCCCGTACACGTTCGCGGTTGCCCGCTTCGGCGGACGCAACTGGACCATCATCAGCGCCTCGCTGCTGCTGGTGCCGGCGCTGCTGGCCGCGTTCCTGATCGAGCCCGGCGTCTCGTACACGACGCTGGTCCTGCTGGCGGCCACCGCGGGCGTCGGCGGCGGCAACTTCGCCTCCTCGATGGCGAACATCAACGCGTTCTACCCCGACCGGCTCAAGGGCTGGGCGCTCGGCATCAACGCCGGCGGCGGAAACCTCGGCGTGGCGGCCGTGCAACTGGTCGGGCTGTTCGTCCTGGCGGTCTTCGGCGCCGGGCATCCGGGGCTGGTCGCGGGCATCTACATCCCGTTCATCGTGCTCGCGGCGGTCGGCTCCGCCATGTACATGGACAACCTGTCGCAGGCGCGCAACTCCAAACGCGGGATGCGCGACGCCGTCCGGGAACCGCACACCTGGATCATGTCGTTCCTGTACATCGGCACCTTCGGCTCGTTCATCGGCTTCGGCTTCGCCTTCGGCCAGGTGCTGCAGGTGCAGTTCGCGGAGGACTTCAGCACCCCGGTGAAGGCCGCGTACCTGACGTTCCTCGGCCCGCTGCTGGGCTCGCTGATCCGCCCGGTCGGCGGCGCGCTGGCGGACCGGCTCGGCGGTGCCCGGGTGACGTTCTGGAACTTCGTGGCGATGGCGGCCGGCGCGAGCATCGTGCTGGTGGCCTCGCAGCGGCATTCGCTGCCGCTGTACCTGGTCGGGTTCATCTCGCTGTTCGTGTTCAGCGGCATCGGAAACGGCTCGACGTACAAGATGATCCCCCGGATCTTCTCGCTGAAGAACCCGGGCCTGGAGCACGAGGCGCGCCGGCTCTCCGGCGCGGTGATCGGCATCGCCGGTGCGGTGGGTGCCTTCGGCGGGGTGCTGGTCAACCTGGCCTTCCGGCAGTCGTTCCTGAGCTACCAGACGGCGGACGCGGCCTACCTCGCGTTCATCGCGTTCTACGCGCTGTGCGTGCTGGTCACCTGGGCGGTCTACCTGCGCTCGTCGTCGCGCCGGCTCGCGGGCGTCTGAATCCCCGGCGGCGGCCCGGCCCGATGGGGCCGGGCCGCTAAAGTGGCGCACGCGAATATCTGCACGCCACGGGGGAAACATGTACGCACGCCGATCCGCCCTGCTCGCCGCCGCCCTCGTCACCGTCGTGCTGGTGACCGGCTGCACCGATCCCGCACCGCTCGGCCGAAGCCCGGAGATCGACGTCAGCAGCGCCGTCGCGGCGAGCGCGGCCGCCAAGAAGGAGTTGCTCGCCGCCCTGGCGCAGTTTCAGAAGGGCACCTACCGCTACGCCGTCGACGCCGACTACCTCGACGGTCAGCGGATCCAGGCCTCCGGCGCCCACGACCCGGCGGCGCACCGGTACACCCGGAGGTTCACGATCACCGGCGGCCCGCAGGCCGGGTCCGGCGAGCTGATCCTGATCGGCGACGACCTCTACACCAGGACCGGCGACCGGTCGCGGTGGGTGCACGAGAACCTCGGAGTCCTCGCCACGGACAACCCGCTGCTGACCGTCGAGGCGGAGGACCCCAGCGGTCTGGTCGCCTTCGCCGACGCCGTCGACTGGACGGACCGGACCGGCCGGAACACCCTCGACGGCGCCTTCGATCCCCCCGCGGCGGGCGTCGCCATCCTGCCGCTCGGCGCGCCGAGCATGAGCCTGTTCAGCCGCGGCAACGCCGGATACACCGCGACGACCGACGCGCAGGGCCACATCGTCTCGATCGTCATGGACCTCAACACGGTCGACGGCAGGCGGAAGCTCACCTCGACGTTCAGCGACCACGGCAAGCCCGTCACCATCACGAAGCCCAAGAAGGCCGACCTCTGACCGGTCCGCGCACCCCAGCCCGCTCTTTCGGTCGCAAGGCATTCATGGTTCTATATCACCACCCCTTCCATCAAGACTTGAATTAACACAGGAGTGGCTCGTGGGCGAGATCAGCCGTCGTCATCTGCTGGCCGGTGTCGCCGGCGCGACGATCCTGCCGGCGACAGGTGCCCTCACCGGCGCCGCGCCGGCCGGCGCGGCGCCACCGGCCTCGGTCCTGCCGCCACGGGCGGACGTGCTCGCGGTCGCGCGGAGGGTCAACGACCAGTGGATCGGCGCGCACGGCGACCCGGGTGACAACCAGTGGGCGCGGGCGACCTACTTCAGCGGCAACATGGCCCTCTACCGGACCACCGGCGAGGCGCGGTACCTGGCCTACACCCAGCGGTGGGCGGAGCAGAACAACTACGCGATCAACAACGGCGTGGCCACGCGGCACGCGGACGACCACGCCGCCGGGCAGGTCTACTACGACCTCAACGACATCGCGCCGGCGGCGTCGAAGATCGCGGCGATCAACGAGTCGATCCGCCGGATGGCGCACAGCACGAGCCAGCCGGCCAAGGTGGACGACTGGTGGTGGGTCGACGCGCTGCACATGGCGATGCCGGTGTTCGTGCGGGTGGCCGGGCAGACCGGCGAGGACGCGTACCTGCGGAAGATGTTCGCGCTCTACACCCACACCAAGCGGACCCGGGTGCTCTACGACTACACCAACGAGCTGTGGTGGCGCGACGAGGGCGCCAAGGCGGCCCGCTCGCCCGCCGGCAGGCCGGTCTTCTGGTCCCGGGGCAACGGGTGGGCGCTGGCCGCGCACGCCAAGATCCTCGCCCTCGACCCCGGCCTGGGTACGCGCTGGCCCGAGTTCCGCTACAACATCCAGGGGCTGGCGCGCTCGCTGGCGAAGGCCCAGCGCGCGGACGGGCTCTTCAACGTGAACCTGATCGACCCGGCCCACTTCGGCGGCCCGGAGACGAGCGGCACCGCGTTCTTCGCCTTCGGGCTCGCGTACGGCATCCGCGCCGGCATCATCGACCGGGCGACCTACCTGCCGGTGGTGGCCCGGGCCTGGAACGGAATGGTCGCCACGTCGGTGCACGCGGACGGCTTCCTCGGCTACGTCCAGGGCGTGGGCTACGCCCCCGAGTCCAGCCAGCCGGTCACCACGAACTCGACAGCCGACTTCGGGGTGGGCGGCTTCCTGCTGGCCGCCACCGAACTGGCCAACCTGACCGCCTGAACCCGCCGGGTGCGGGTCGATACTACGCTTGACGTTATATGTCGTGGCACGTAGCGTCTCGTGCCATGCAGGAAGCTACCTTCTTGATCCTCACCGCTCTGGCGGCCGAGCCCAGCCACGGCTACGGCATCGTCCGCGCCGTCGAGACGCTGTCCGCCGGTGACGTCGTGCTGCGGCCCGGCACCCTCTACGGCGCCCTGGACCGGCTCGCCGGCCAGGAACTCATCGTCGTCGACCGCGAGGAGGCCGTGGACGGCCGGCTGCGGCGCTACTACCGGCTCACCGACTCCGGGATCACCGCCCTGTCCGCCCAGGCCGAGCGGCTGCGCCGGCACGCTGACGCCGCCGAGTCCCGGCTGCGCCACCTGCGTCCCGCCTTCGGGGTGGCCTGATGTCTCACCGGCGACTTCTGTGGGCCTATCCCGCCGCGTACCGCCGCCGCTACGGCACCGAGATCATCACCCTCCTGCTGGAGATGGCCGAGGACGGGCGCCGGCCCGGCCGCCGCGAGAAGCTGGACCTCGTCCTGTGCGGCCTGCGCCAGCGGTTCCGCGTGCCGTGGCGGCGTCCGCTCGCCCTGCTCGGCGCGGCGCTGGCCGCGCTGGCGCTGGGCGCGGCCGGAGCGGTCGCCGGCACCTGGACCGGCTGGCAGACCGCTACCGACCTGCCGTCCCAGCAGCAGATCCGCGGCTTGTCCGAGGACCTCTCCGGGATGGGGGGCACCAGCATCGAGCCGTGGAGCACGGCGATGAGCGGCCCGGCCGTCAGCGCGGGCGCCAACGGGCAGAACTCGTACTCGCCGCAGCGGATCCGGGACGCTCTCGCCGCAGCCGGCTGGCACGTCACCTCGCTCACCGAGAGCGACAGCCGGTTCGTCACCGACTTCACCACCGTCCCATGGACCACGATTCCGGCGCGGACGGTCACCTTCCGCGCGGCCAAGGACGGCCTCGTGCTGGCTGGATCCAGCAACACGCAGGCCGACGGCCGGGCCGCACAGGGGTTCGACATCTGGGCCGAGCACACCGCCGCCGTACGCCCGCTCACCATCACCGGGCTGGTGCTGGGGCTGCTCGCCGGCTGGCTGCTCGCCGCGGCCCTGGCCGCCCGGCCCCGCCGCGGGCGCACGTCGGCGGTCCTCACCGTCACGGCGATCGCCGCGGCCTCCGTGCCCGTCGTCGAGGCCTACCGGGCGACCTGGCACGTCATGATCTACAAGACCTCGAACCCGAACCCGTACGTCGCCTACACGACCGGTGACTGGATCCCGGCCGCACTGAATCCGGAGCTGACCGTGCCGGTCTGGGTGATGCCCGCCTGCGCGCTGGTCTCGGTGCTGGCCGTCGCCGCCGGCTTGCGCGTCAGCAGGTGACCCTGCGCGCTGTTGTCCGGTCCCTCGGCGGGCACCCCGCCGAGGGACATCGTTACGTCGAACCGCTCCGCCCGCTCCGGAGCGTCCACCCGCCATGAAAGCACACACCCGACGCCCCACCAGGAACTACGACGTACGAGTACGTCATGCCGATTCTGGCGACCACCCCTGTTCGGCAAGCCGCTGCCCGATCGCGGTGGCCATGGCCCGAGACCTGGCCGCTCCCTCGGCGTCGGACATGCGATACCGGAACCGGCACGTAAGCGGGCGGCCGCTCCCGATCCACGGAGGCGAGATGTCACGGCCGCCTCCAGACGCCTGGCTTGTCCTCTGGTGGCAGGACCGCTGCCCGGCCAGGTCAGTGTGCCTCAGGCGGCATCCCGCTGGTCCAGCCACTTCAGAATCGCCGCGGTCGTTTCCTCCGGCATCTCCTGCTGGATCCAATGACCGCAGTCCAGACTGGCCACCTCCACATTCGGCACGAATTCCGTCAGCCTTTCAGCCCTCGCGACCGTGTCGCGATCGCCGTAGATCATGAGGGTGGGCTGCCGGATGATCGGGTCCACGTCCGCCAGCAGGCGCCAGTTGCGGTCCAGGTTCCGATACCAGTTGATTCCGCCCGTGAACCCTGTTGAGGCGAAGGCGGAGACGAAGACAGCCAGTTCACTGTCACTCATGACGGGGTCACCGAGTGGGGCTTCCGCTTGGGCGAGGTCAATCAACGCACTGCCCGGCTGAGGCTCCGCGAGGGGCAGGTTCTTCCGGTACAGGTTCCGCAGGAACTGGAACGTGTTCTGCTCGAACACGGCGTCCGCGACGCCCGGCTGCCGGTTGAAGTGAACGAAGTAGAAGTCGCCGCCGAGCACGGCTTCCATGCCCTCGATCCAGGGCACTTCTCCGCGCTCGAGGTACGGCAGGCTCAGGTTGATCACCTTGCCGACCCGGTCTGGGTGCAACAGGGTCAGGCCCCAGACGACGGCCGCACCCCAATCATGGCCGACGAACGTGGCGTCCTCGTATCCATAGTGATCGAGCAGTGCGACGAGGTCACCCGACAGGTGGGCGATGTCGTAGTCGGTGACTTCGGTCGGGCGGGACGAGTTGCCGTAACCCCGCTGGTTCGGGACGATGACGTGGTAGCCCGCGGCCGCAAGAGCGGGCACCTGATGGCGCCAGGAGAAGGCGTGCTCCGGCCAGCCGTGACAGAGCACGATGGGGTTCCCGGCGTTCCGCCGGCCGGCTTCGAAGACTTCGAGTTGCACACCGTTGACCGAAATGCGGGTGGGCTCGGGAAAATCGAGTGTCATGCCGGCATCATGCTGACCGATACCGGTCACCTCCTGACCGGTTTTGGTGTAAGTGTTGCCGGAGTGCGAGCCGACCGGTTGATGGCCATCCTCCTTCTGCTGCAACATCGCGAGCAGGTGACCGCAGCGGAGGTCGCCCGGGAGCTGGAGATCTCCGAGCGCACCGCCCGCCGCGACCTCGACGCCCTGGGCATGGCCGGCGTGCCGGTGTACTCCGTGCAGGGCCGGCGCGGCGGCTGGCGCCTCGTGGGCGGAGCCCGCACCGACCTGTCCGGGTTGACCGCGAGTGAGGCCCGCGCCCTGTTCCTTGTCGCCGGCCCTGCCTCGTCCGTCACGCCGGTCGTGAAAGCGGCGCTGCGCAAGCTCGTCCATGCCCTGCCGGAGCCGTTCCGGGTGCAGGCCGAGGCGGCGGCGTCGTCGCTGGTCCTGGACCCGCAACGATGGGGCTCGAGCCGGATCGAGCCCCGACGGCCCCGCTTCCTCGACGAGCTCCAGGACGCGGTGATCCGCGGCGTCCAGGTCCGGCTCGGCTATGTCGACCGCGAACACACCGAAACCGAGCGAACCGTCCACCCGCTGGGCATCGTCGCCAAGGGCCCGTCGTGGTACCTCGTCTCCAGCACCGAGGCCGGTCGGCGGACCTTCCGGATCGACCGCGTGTCGTCCGTCGACCCGACCGGCGATCCCGTGCACCGGCCCGAGGGCTTCGACCTCGGCGAGAGCTGGCGTGCGATCGCGGACGAGGTCGACCGCAAACGAACACCCCTCGAGGCCCGGGCGGTATGCGTGCCCCACGGGATAGGCGTGCTCCGGATGGGGTTCGGCGATCGGCTCGAGGTGGGAGGTTCCACGGCCGACGGCCGCATCGAGGTCGTGATCCGCGGCAGCAACGAAGGCATACTCGCCGGCGAGCTTGCCGGACTGGTCGAATGGATCGAGGTGACCGGCCCTCCGGGTGTGCGAGACCACCTGGCCTCGATCGGCAACGCGCTCATCGAGCGATACGCCTGAGACCGCCCCGATGGCGACCCGATCCGCCGGTCAGGCCAGCGCCGCAGTCACCAGGTCGGCTGCCCGGACGATCGCCGTCCGTGACGCATCATCATCGTCCAGCATGTCGAAGCTGTGCCGGCCCTCGGGCACGTCCACGATCTCCAGGCGCGCCTTCGAGGCCGCATTCACGAACACCTCCACCGCATCGGCGATCACCGGATTTTCGAGGCCCACCCGGGTGAGCACGATCGGCAGATCCCCGGTGCCCGCCAGTGCCCCGATCGGATCAAACCGCGCGTCGACCTGCCATCCTGGAAGCGGTGCGAGCAGCGGATAGCTCAACGCCAGCGCCCGCAACCAGGAAGGCGGCTCGCGCAACCAGTCCGCCGCAAGCAGTCCACCGCCGGAGAAGAACCACAACGCCAGCCGTTCCTCATCCACCCGGGCATCGCCGCGCAGCGACTCGACCGCGGCCTCCACATCGGCGGCGGCGACAGCGAAGGCGTCCGGGCTGTGCAACCGGTGACCGACAACCGCACCCACCACGCCACGAGCGGCAATCAGCGAACCGTAACCCTGGAAGACCGGCCAGTCGCGCGGACCGGGTCGCACGTCGGCCGGAAGCGGCCCGCCGTGCACGAACACCACCGCCGGCAGTGGCCGCACGATGTCGTCCGGCAGGTAAAGGTCGAACGAGTCATGGCGTTCGGGAGCGCGAGAATGAACGGGCAGGACGAAGGGCTTCAGGGGGACCATCGACAGATCATATCGATTCGTACCGATAAAGTGGGGAGCGCTCGGATCCGGATATCGGCCGGCTTGCCGGGGCATCGCCTTGTGCGTTCAGGCCGACGACGCTGACGACGTGCCGACCTCTCCGCTCGCACCTGCACCCTGCCGGACGGACCTCACCCGCGCAGGCAGGCCCATGCCCCCTTGCGCTTGCGTCCCATCCCGCTCGGCGCCGCCCAGGGAAGGGCGGGTGTCGACGCCCGCCGAACCCTCGCTACGGGTCTCCAGGAGTTTCAGCAGGGACTCACGAACCTCCTGCTCGGCCAGCTTGGCGTCGGTATCGCCGACCACAGGGGTCCGGAGGTAGGCGTGCAACACATCAACGCACAGGCGCCGAAATGCCGGCCAGCCATCCGCGAGCTCGGCCATCCCGTAGACACCGGCGAGCCGTACCGCTGCAGAGGGATTCCCCAGAAGCAGGCTGGTGTTGTGGAAAAGCTCGTTGAACAGCTTGTAGTTCGCTTCGCGGAGCGCGATCTCATCGCGCCCGTCGGACCGCTCGGCTACGCGCTGTTTCCGGTATGCGACGACCAGCGCGACCAAGCCACCGATACCACCGGTCATGATCAAACCGATGCGGACGAGATCGAGTTGCTCGGCCGCCCCCAGCCGGGTGGTGGTTGTGGCTGGGCGATCCATGACGAGCCACATCAACGTGACCGACGCCGCGAACACGAGAACACCTGCAGCAGCCGCAACGATCACCGAGCGCCAGACGGGCCAAAGAGGTTGACCGCGTTGGGCTCTCGCCCAGTCCGGATCAGGACGGAAGCCACTCATGAATACCTCTGTATCAAAGAGCCGCAAGTGGTGAATTCAGGTGTCCGGGCGTGCCCGGCCTCGACCGCCGGCGTCGCGACAACCCGGCTCTGCCACCGGTCCGTCGCACAGTCTCATCGACGGATGCTCAAGGTGCTACCGCAATTCGCCGGCGGGGCGGCGGGGCCGGCTCCGTGGACAGTACTGTCGCGGCCATGGTCGACCACGATGCCCTCGGTGCCACCCGCGACGCCTACGACGCCATTGCCGAAACCTATGCGCAGATGTTCCGCGACACGCCGCACGACAGCCCGCTGGACATCGCCATCCTGGGCGCCTTCGCCGGGTTCGTGAAGGCGGGTGGTGGCGGCCGGGTCGCGGACCTCGGGTGCGGGCCGGGCCATGTCACCGCGTACCTGGAGGGGCTCGGCCTGGCGGCGTTCGGTGTCGACGCCTCCCCAGTGATGATCAAGCTGGCCCGGCAGGCCTTTCCGGGCGTGCGGTTCGACGAGGGGGCGATGGCCGCGCTGGACATCGCCGACGGGGAACTGGCCGGAGTGCTCTCGCGGTGGTCCATCATCCACACCCCGCCGCCGGAGGTTCCCGCCATCCTGGCGGAGTTCGGCCGGGTGCTGGCGCCGGGCGGCCACCTCTTGATCTGCTTCTCGGCGACCGATGGCCCGGCTCACCCGACGCAGGTCTTCGATCACACCGTCGCGCCGGCCTACCGGTGGTGGCCCGATCACCTCGTCGCGTTGCTGCGCGAGTCCGGGCCGGCCGAGGTGGCCCGGTTGGTCGTCGAGCCTCAGCCCACCGACCGCCGGCAGTTCCCGCAGGTTCAGCTGATCGCCCGCAAGGCCCAGGTGGTTTAATCGGTATCGCCGTAGCGCTGCGACCGGTACGAAGATCAGATGCCCTTCGTCGCGCTGTTCGCCGCCGTCCTGCTGCTCGGTATCGCGGACTCGATGGTCAATTCCTACATTGTGCTCTTCGGCGCCGACGTGGTCGGTCTGACGCCGCTGCAACTCGGGGTCTGGGCGTCGGTGTTCGCCCTCGGCGGGATCGCGATCGGCTGGTGGCTGGGGCGGCTGTTCGACCGCCGGCCCACCCGGGCGTACGGGATCGCCGTGATCCTCCTGGGCTCGGCGGGCTATGTGCTGCTGCCGGGGGTTTCGAGCTTCCTGGTGTTGCTCCTGATGGCGGCGACGGTGCTCGGGGCGATGGGCGCGGCCTTTCCGCAGCTGTTCGCCCTGGCCCGCGCCGTGCTCGGCGAGGGTGCCGCCGGGCAGCGTTCCGCGCCGGTGCTGCGCTCCGCCTGGTCGCTGGCGTGGGCCGTCGGGCCGTTGCTGGGTGCGCTGGTGCTGTCCCGGGGCGGCTATTCCTGGCTGATGTGGACGGCCGCCGCGGTGTTTCTCGCCTCCGCGCTGACCGTCCTGCTGGTGCCGCGGCCCGGGCCGCCCGACGCGGTGGTGAACGCGGCGCCGGGCGGAACACCCGTGCTGCTCACCGTGAGCGTCACCCTGTTCTTCACGGCGATGTTCGCGGGCGGCCTGGCGCTGCCGCTGTTCGTCACGCGGGGCCTGCATCAGCAGCCCGCGTCCATCGGCGTGCTGTTCAGCGTCTGCGCCGCCGTCGAGGTGGTGGCGACGCTGGGGCTGACCGTCCTGCCCGCCCGGGTCGGTCAGCGGGCGCTGATCCTCGGCGGATTCGCCGCCTTCGTCTTCTACTACGCCCTGACGGTCGTGTCCTCGGGCATGCCGATGCTGCTGATCGGGCAGGGCTTCCGGGGCGTGGGGATCGCGATCGTCGCCGCGGCGGGCATCCGCTACTTCCAGGACCTGCTCGCCCCGGAGACCGGCCGCGCGACGACGCTCTTCGCCAACGCGTGCACGGCCGGGCTGCTGGTCTCCGGCATCCTGGCCGGCCTGGCGGTCGAGCATCTCGGCTATCGGACGACGCTCCTGCTCTGCGGGGTGACGGCCGCGCTGGGCGGGGTGGTCTTCATCCTCGGCACCCGCCGCCGGACCGGCAGCCTGCCGGCCGAGGAGGCGCACGACAGCGTCAGAGCCTGATGGCGTGCTCGGCGCGTTCGATCGACTCCTCCGCGGCGGGGAATCCGGGGTTCTCGGTGGCGAGGGCCTGATTGAGCTCGGCGAACGGGCGCATCCGTGCCTCGTAGCGGGCGAACGCGCCCTCGATGCCGCGGGCGAGTTCCTCGGCGAGCACGTACGCGCCGACCAGGGCGAGGCTGGTGCCCTGGCCCGACATCGGCGAGGCGCAGTACCCGGCGTCGGCGAGCAGCGTGACCCGGCCCCGTGACCAGGTGTCCATGGCGATCTGTGCCATCGCGTCGAAGTAGAAGTCGGTGGCGTGCCACATCGCCGTGAGCAGGCGCGGAATCTCCCAGCCGAGCCCCGCCACGCGGTCGGCGACGAGTGTGCGCTGGGCGTGGAGGTCGCCGCGGTCGTAGTCGAGCGGCCCGGACATGAAGCCCACGTTGACCCGCAGTTCGGCATTGTCGCGGGCGGTGTAGACGCCCGCACCCGCGGTGTCGTTGCGCAGCCAGACCTGCCAGTTGTCGAGGCCGAGCACGTTGTCGGCGGTGAAGACGGCGACGTACATGCCGAGGTGCCGGACGAACCGGGCCTCCTCGCCGAACGCGAGCCGCCGGACGTTGGAGTGCAGGCCGTCGGCGCCGACGACGAGATCGAACCGGCGGGGTCGAGCAGGCCCATCCGCTCGACCACGATGAGCGCCGCGCCGCGCACGTCGACGGCCTGGCCGCCGGGGCGGGGCGCGGGGGACCGTTCCACGACCGTCGGGGTGGCGCCGTGTCGCCGCAGCCAGTAGGCGAGCGCGGGGCCGGCGACACCGGCGCCGGAGACGAGCACCTGCATAGATCAGAGGAGCGCCGGTGGAGCTTGCGCCGTACCAGCGGATCGCCAATGACATCCGCGAGCAGATCGCCGACGGCCGGCTCGCGCCGGGCGACCGCGTGCCGTCGACCCGGCGCCTGGCCAGAAACTGGGACGTGGCCCTGGCGACCGCGACCAAGGCCATGACGGTGCTGTGCCGGGAGGGGGTGCTGCAGGCCCGCCCACGCTCGGGCACCGTGGTCACGCCGGTGAGCGGCACGGGCACCACCACGCCCACCGCGCCCGGCGCGGTAACGCGAGCCGGGCGCGCGTCGCGCTCGGCCGAGCGGGAGCTGACCCGCGAGCGGGTCGTCCGCGTCGCCACCGAGATCGCCGACGCGGAAGGGCTCGACGCCCTGTCGATGCGCGGCGTCGCGGCCAGGCTCGGCGTGGCCACCATGTCCACGTACCGGCATGTGGCCAGCAAGGACGAGCTCGTCGTGTTCATGGCCGACGCGGCGTTCGGTGAGCTCGACTATCCCGGGCCGTTGCCGGACGGCTGGCGGCCGCTGCTGGAGCGCGCCTCGCGCACCCTGTGGGCGCTGTTCCGGCGGCATCCGTGGCTGGCACAGGTCACCCCGCTGACCCGGCCGCTGCCGCTGCGCAACCTGCTCCGGCACGGCGAGCAGATGTACCTCGCCCTCGACGGGTTCGACCTCGACGCCACCATGCGCCTCGACCTGCAGGTGATGCTCTACAGCCACATCCAAGGCCTGGCCGTGCAGCTCGAGCGGGAGGCACAGGCGCAGGCGACGACGGGACTGTCCGAGGACCAGTGGATGGATCTGCACGGGCCGGCCCTCGGCGCCCTAGCCGCGTCCGGCCGCTATCCGGGCTTCGCCGCGCTCATGACGGCGTTCGACGGCCGGGGCTACGACCTCGACCTCGACAAGATCTTCGAACTCGGCCTGCAGACCCTCCTCGACGGCCTGGCGATCCTGCTGTCGAGGCGCGCCCAGCTCTCCGAGGCTGACTAGGCTCGCCTCGTGATCCGTGCCGTGGTGTTCGACGTGGGTGAGTGCCTGGTCGACGAGACGAGGGTGTTCGGCGCCTGGGCGGACTGGCTCGGGGTGCCACGCCACACGTTCTCGGCGGTGTTCGGCGCGGTGCTGGCGCGGGGCGGGGACCACCGCGAGGTCTTCCAGGTGTTCCGGCCCGGCTTCGATCTGGCCGAGGAGCAGACGAAGCGGGAGGCGGCCGGCCGGGCGGACCGGTTCGGGGAGGACGACCTCTACCCGGACGTGCGGCCGGCGTTGGGCGCCCTGCGGGCGGCCGGACTCTGGGTGGGGATCGTCGGCAACCAGCCGGGGCGGGCCGGGGCGCTGCTCCGCTCGATGGACCTGCCGGCCGACATGATCGCGACGTCGGACGACTGGGGTGTGTCGAAGCCGGACGCCGCCTTCTTCCAGGCGGTCGCGAGGGAGACGCCGCACCGGCCGGAGGAGATCCTGTACGTCGGTGACCGGCTGGACAACGACATCCGCCCCGCGATCGCGGCGGGCTTCCGGGCGGCGTTGATCGTCCGGGGCCCGTGGGCGATCATCCAGCGGGACGACCCGGACGCGCACCGGCCGGCGACGATGCGGATCGCCTCGCTGGCCGAGCTGCCCGGGCGGATCGCGGCGTTCAACCGCGGCGCGGGATCGCGGTGAGCAGGGCGGTGATCAGCGCGAGGACCCCGCCGCCCGGTGGCGCGAACCTCGACGGCGAACAGGCCGGACCCGCGCTCCCGCCGACCCTCCAGCCGGGGAAATCCAGCAACGATCGAGGTCCGTCGGCGTCCTAGTCCAGACCGGCGGCGACCGCCGGGGCCAGCATCGGGTAGAGCGGCAGCCGGGCGGTCAGCGTCGCCTGCAGCGCGTGGTACAGGTCCGGCTTGCCGGGCCACACCGATTCCGTCGGCACGTTCTCGGCATTCAACTGGTGGAACCACGAGCCCCGCTCGTGGTCCAGCAGGTACGTCGCCGAGTAGTCCCACCAGGCGCGGTACCAGTCGGCGTACTGCGCGGTGCCGAAGCGCCGGTGCATCGCCGCCGCGGCGCTGATCGCCTCGGTCGCCACCCAGTGCATGCGGTCGCGGACCACGGGGGAGCCCGACCAGTCGGTGGTGTAGACGAAGCCGTCGTTGCCGTCGACGGCCCAGCCGTCGGCGACCGCGCGGTCGAACAGGGCGGTGGCGGCCTCCGCGAGCCACGGCGCCGAGCCGGGCGGCTGGGCGGCCTCCGCGTGCAGGAACAGCCGCGACCACTCGAGGCCGTGGCCGACCGTCGCACCGTACGGCTTGAAGGGGTGGTCGGGCTGGTCGCGGTGGAACTCGGGCAGCGGACGCCAGGACTCGTCGTAGTGCTCGGGGATCCGCCAGTCGTGCGCCGCGGCGGTGTCGGCGACGAACCGGCACACCCGGTTCGCCCGGGTCAGCCACTGCCGGTCGCCGGTGACCCCCGCGGTCGTCAGCATCGCCTCGACGGCGTGCATGTTGCCGTTGATGCCGCGGTAGCCGTCCAGCGTGGTGAAGCCCGCGTCCCAGCTGTCGGCGCAGCGGCCGGCGTCCTCGTCCCAGAACCGGTGCAGGAAGACCCGCTCGGCCTCGGCGAGCAGGTCCGCCGCGCCCGGCACCCCGGCCTGGGTCGTGGTCGCGGCGGCGAGCAGCACGAACGCGTGGTCGTAGCAGGCCTTGACCGTGTGGTCGTCGGCGGCGGGGAACCAGCCGCCGTGCTCGGGGTCGCGCAGCCGGCCGGTCAGCCCGCGCAGGGCCTGCCGCGCGATCGGCGCCGACCCGGGTACGCCGAGCAGCGCGCCGATGCCGTACACGTGCGCCATCCGGCTGCTGATCAATGTGGACACCGGGCGGCCGGGCTCGATCCGGCCGGCGCCGTCGAGCCAGCGCGCGCCGCCCTCGGGATCGGTGGTCCGGCGGCCGAAGGCCAGCAGGTCGCGGGTGTGCTGGTCCAGCCAGCGGTGATGGGCTGAGCTCGTCGGCCAGTTGGACATCTGGATCACTGTAGGTCGCCGGGCGCGCGATGACGCCGGGGCGCGCCGCCGGACCGCGGACTCACCGGTTCCAGGTCGGCAGCGGCTGCCCGGGGGTCTTCACGGCGAGGTACTGCAGCACCTTGCGGCAGTCGAGGTTGGGCGAGTTGTACTCGTTGCCCTTCAGCGCCTCCAGCAGCGGCTGGTCGCCGGCCAGCTGGTCGTCCTCGTAGTGGCAGGTGAGCCGGGTGTCGATCGCGGACTGCGGTATCCGCATGACGTACCGGGTCTCGGCGTGCAGCACCGTCACCCACTCGTCGGTCTCGGCGATCGGGTAGCCGATGAACAGGCTCTCCGGAACCACCCGGAGACGGTTGCGGTCCACCGTCATCTGCTGCGTCGCCGGCACCGCCGCCGAGTTGAGCAGGAAGGCCTGCGCGGAGACCCACGGCGCGTCCAGGCTGTGCAGGAACTGGAACGCCAGCGCGGCCGCGCCCAGGTAGAGGACCGACTGGCCCTGCCAGCCGGCGAGCGCCTGCCGCCTGCGGATCAGGCGCTGGTCGGTCGACGGGGCCCACCTGCGCCGGTAGCGCCGGATGAGCAGCTCGACGAAGAGCGCCGCGAGCACGACGGCGATGGCCAGGACGAGATATTTGTACGGCGACGCGAGCGCGGTCACCACGACGACGATCGCGATCAGCGGCCACAGCGCGGGCTGGACGCGGGCCCGGAAGCGGATCGCGAACCAGGCCGTGCCGAGGGCCACGGCCGGCAGGATGTAGTAGGCGTAGATGGTCACGGTGCCGAGCGCGACCTGCGTCGGCGTCGCGGCGAGCAGCGCGGTGGTCGTCGTCAGCGAGTACCGGCCGACTCCGTAGATCTTGATGAGGAACAGCAGGATCAGCAGCGCCGAGCCGACCGCCACCAGCTCCCGGGTGCTGATCCCCGCGACCGCCTCGGGTGCGGACGCCGCCGGAGCCTGCGGTGGCCGAGGGGGGTCGACGTGCGAGCCTGCCAGTAGGTGGGGACGGGAACGCCTTCTGGTTTGCGCCATCGCCGGTTGCCTTCCTGAGGCCGGTGTCGCGGGACCTCAGGATAGGAACGGGGCGCAACGACGCGGCTACCCTCGGCGGCGGGGCGGTGGGCGGTCCTCCCGTCGGATAGCGTCGATGGACATGTCGACGATGGACTGTCGACGGCATCGGATGCGGGGTGGCGCGATGACGGTTCTGCGGGTTCGCGGAGTGGCCCTTCCCGAGGGCGAGACGGTCGACCTCTACGCCGACGGGGACCGGTGGACCACCGACCCGGTCGCCGGCGCCGAACTGGTGGCCGAGGGCTGGCTGCTGCCCGGGCTGGTCGACGCGCACACCCACCCGGGCGCGGAGGAGATCGGCCGGCCGCTCGATCTCGGCGTCCTGCGCGAGGATCTCCAGGCGCACCTGGCGTCGGGCGTGGCACTCATCCGCGCGCCCGGCCTCGCGGGTGAGCCGCCCGGCTGGTTCGGTCTCGCGGACGACAGCCCGCGGGCGGTGCACGCCGGCCCGTGGATCGCGCAGCAGGGCCAGTTCTTCACCGGCTGGGGCCGCCGGCCGGACCACGCCGACCTGCCCGCGGTCGCGGCCGGGCAGGCGGCCCGGACCGGGTGGGCGAAGGTCGTGGTCGACTGGATGGTCGGCGACGAGGTCATGCCGGTGGAGGTGCTGCGCGAGGCCGTCGACCGGGTGCACGCGGTGGGCGGGCGCCTCGCGGCGCACTCGCAGCACCCGGACGGCGGCGTGGTCGCGGTCGAGGCCGGCGTGGACTCGCTGGAGCACGGCATGTGCCTGGACCCGGCGCTGCTGCCGCGCATGGCGGCGCAGGGCACCGCGCTCACCCCGACGCTTTCGGTGATCCAGGCCGGGCTGGCCCGGCAGCGGCTCAAGCCCGACGGCCCCGCCCGGCGCTGGTACGAGGCCGGCGCGGGCGTGCACGGCCGGCTG
>NZ_JBEZXZ010000106.1:0-29885 GCF_040638275.1 Actinoplanes sp. NPDC026623
TCGCGGATCGCGACCTCGAAGAGCAGAGCGGCGGGCGAGGCGGGCGCCGCGGCCGGCCTCTACGTGGTCGCCGACCGGATCCGGTCCGGTCAGCCGCTCGCCACCGGGGCCGTGACGCCCCGGCTGGGCCTGCGCCTGACCGACGCGGGCTCGGTCGGCCGGGAGCCCGACGCGGCCGCCTGGAGCAAGGGAACCGACTACTCGCTCAACTCCGACATCGTCACCGGCGCGCTGCTGCCGCGGGCGCCGTGGGTCGACCCGGTCGCGGCAGACCGGGTGGCCGCGGAGTTCCGGCAGTTCATCGACCACTCGGCGGCGCAGGGCTACAACGGCGTCGTCGTGCCGGGCTTCCTGGAATATGTGACGTTCGCGCAGGTCGGCGACGGTCATGCGGTCTACTCCGGCGGCGACCCGCACCTCGCCCGCGCGCGGGCGATGGTCGAGGCGTTCGCGCCCGTCTTCCGGTACGCGGCCGACATGGGCATGCGCGTCTACTTCCTGACCGACATGCTGGCGCTGTCCGGGCCGCTCGACGCCTACCTCGGCAAGCAGAGCGATCCGTGGGCGGTGTACCAGGCCGGACTGCGCGAGTTGTTCGCGAAGATGCCGTTCGCCTCCGGCCTGATGATCCGCATCGGCGAGGGCGGCTCGGCCTATCGCGCGCCCGGCTGGGACTACTTCTCGCGCATCGCCGTCACCACGCCGGAGCAGGTGCGGGCGATGCTGAAGGCGTTCCTCGCCGTGGCGCGGGAGGGCGACCGCGACATCATCTTCCGCACCTGGACGGTCGGCGTCGGCGCGGTCGGCGACCTGCACACCAACCCCGGCTCGTACGCCGAGGTGCTGGGCGGCATCCACGACCCGCACCTGGTCGTCTCGACCAAGTTCACCCTCGGCGACTTCTACAGCCACCTGCCGCTCAACACGACCCTCGCGGTCGGCGACCAGCGGCGGATCGTCGAGTTCCAGGGCCGGCGCGAGTTCGAGGGCTTCGGTTCGCTGCCCAACGACCTGACGGCCCTGCACGCGTCGGCCCTGCGTCGGCTGCTGGCCGGAAACCGGCACATCGAGGGTGTCTGGCTCTGGACGCAGGACGGCGGTCCGATGCGGGCCGGCCCCATGAGCCTCTACCTGCGTACGGGATTCTGGCAGCTCTACGACCTGAACGCGTACGCGATGGGCCGGCTCGCCCGGGAGCCGGACGGCGACCCGGGGGAGATCACCGCCGACTGGGTGCGCCAGACGTTCTCGGCCGATCCCGCGACGGTGGCCGCGATCTGCCGGATGTTCGCGAGGTCGCGCGAGGCCGTGACCAAGGGCCTCTACCTCAACCCGTACGCGGACAACTCCGTGAAGGCGCTCGGCCTCGAGCCGCCGCCGATGATGTGGATCTTCGAGTGGGACATCGTCACGGGCGACTCGGCCGTGCTCGACAGCGTCTACGCGATCAGCCGGGGCCACGTCGACGAGACGATCGCCGAGGGTGACCGGGCCGCCCTCATCGCCGACGAGCAGCGCGCGGCCGTGGCCGCCGCCGACCCGGCGACCTGGCGCGACCCCGGCCTGCGGGCGAAACTGCTCGACGCGCTCGACTATCAGCGGGACCTGTTCCACACGCTGGGCGCCTACCGGGCGATGTTCCTGCGGCGGGCGCAGTGGCTCGACACCGGCTCGGCCACGGCACGCGAGCGGTGGCGGGCCGCGGAGGCCGCGTACGGGGAGGCCCGCGACGTCTACGTGCGGCGCCACGGCGGCGACCTCGACCTGCCCGCCTACAACTTCACGGCGGCGGACCTGGGCACCGAGCGGTTCGACCGGGACCCGGCGATGGCGATCCTGGCGCGGCTCCTGCTCGGCCTGCTGATCGTCTCGATCCTCGTGCCGTGGCGGCCGGTGCGGAACCTGTGGCGCGCGGCGCTCATGCCGTGGCGGGCGACGGGCGACCCGACCCGGACGGCCAGGTGGGTCGCGATCGGGCTTCCCGCGGTCGCCCTGCTGCTCAGCCGCGAGATCCACACCTGGTTCGCCGCGCCGGCCCACCTGCTCGCGACGCTCGGCGGCTGGCTCGGCTACGCGCTGGTGGCGCGCCTGCTCGTCCGCGGCCGTGACCCGTACGCCATCTGGACGGTCATCGGCGGCGTCGCGCTGCTGCGCACGGTGCTGCTGCTCGCGGTGCTGGCGATCCGCGGCCCCGGCTACTACTGGTTCCAGTTCTGGACGAACCCGGCGGCGCGGACCGCGTACGTGATCGTCGCCTTCGGGTCCTTCGCCTGGCTCTTCGTGGCGACGGGGTCGGTGCTGCGTACGCGATATGGCTGGTCGCGGCGCCGCACCACCGGTGGCGTCGTACTCGCCGCCGGCGTGCCCCTGCTCGCGCTCGGCGCCCTGGTCTGGGCCGTCGGCCTGGAACGCTCGCTCAGCGCCTGGAACGACCAGATGGCGCTGCTGCCCTGGGGCCTGCACCGCATCCTGGGCATCGTGACGTTCCTCGGCATCCCGCCCGCGCTGCCCGTCTGGATCGCCGTCACCGGCGCGGTGCTGTCGGTCGTCGGCGTGGTTGGCATCGGCGGCGGGCGGGCCCGCGCGGCCTGACCCGCGTCAGCGTCGCCGGTGCGCCATCCACTGCCAGATGTGCGTCCCGTGGATGCTCGGGTCGTTGCGGGCGACGTAGATCCAGGACCAGTGCCCGGGGAACTGGTGACCGTCCCAGACGACGTGGTCGTAGAGCGTCCGCAGCGCGCCCGGGATGAGGTCGGCGGCGTGGATGGTGTTGGGCCCCGGCGGCACGGTGTCGTCGTCGAGGGAGGCCACCAGCCACGAGGGGGTGTCGATCCGAGCCAGTTCCGCGTCGGTGATCAGTGTCGGGCCACCCGGCTGCAGGGAGGCGACGACACCGCAGATCGGCACGGACGCGGCGAACAGCCTCGGATAGACCGTGGTCATCTTCAGGCTCATGTAGCCGCCGTTGCTGCAGCCGGCCACGTAGATCCGGTCCGGGTCGACCGGGTGCCTGCGCGCCACGTCGCGGATGATCTCGCGGATCAGCGGGGCGAAGCGGTCGCCGTCCTCGATCCAGTACGAGGTGCTCTGCGGCGCGACGACGTAGGCGCCGGAGAAGATCCGCTGTGCCTGCCGGGTGGCGAAGCCCAGCGCCCCGCGATTGGCGCGCAGCACGGTCTCGTTGTCGTAGTAGCCGTCCGGCAGGGAGGCGCCCTCGCCGCCGCCGTGCAGCCAGACGATCAGCGGGCGCCCGCCGCGCCGGCGGATGTCCGCGGGGGAGTAGAGCCGGTATTTCATGCCCGAGCCCGACCGGTGGTAGCTGAACGCGTCCACCTCGGGGTTGCACAGCCGGCCCTGCACCAGGCGGGACAGGGTGACCCGCCGGCCGTCGCGCAGGACGAGCGGCGCGTTCTGGGTGATGGTGTAGACGAGGTCGAGCCGCACGTTGCGGCCCCTGCTCAGGATGTAGCCGAGGGTGCCGCCGCCGACCTGGCCCTCGGCGTAGCTCAGGTCGAGCACGATGTCGCCGTGGCGGTCGAGCCGGGCGGCGGTCACCGGGCGATCCAGATCGTATTCGCTGAAGATCTGATCGCCGGGGGCGATCGGGATCGGGCTGGTGGCCTTGGCGTGCACGCTGAACGTGCCGGTGCCCAGGCTGGCGGGGTCGATCGGACCGAGCCGGGCGGTGCGGAGGGTGACCGAGGTGACCTGCTCGCCACCGTCGAGGGTCTCCGCGTTGAGGACGAAGGTCACGCTGCCCGCCGTGCGGCCGCCGGCGTGTGCGGCGATGCCGGGGATCGTCAGTCCGGCGGCGGCGCCGGCGCCGGCGGCGAGAGCGGCGCGGCGACTGATAGGCATGGCCATGTGGGCCTCCCTGGTCGACACTTGAAGCGAAGCTCGTCGATGGCTGAAACGTATCGTGGTTGAAACGTCCTGGCAACGCCGCTACGGCATCTCGTGGCTTCCGAACCGGCCCCACGGTGCTGGACACGCGGAGGGCCTGCGCGCCGCATCCCGGCGTTATCCATTGCCTTCATGGATCCTTTGAGGACCCTGTCGCATTCCTGCGCCACTCAGTGACGGATTGTTCCGGTTCGGGGCGTTTGGTGAATCCTGTGAGTGATTCACAGGAGATGATTCGACGAGACGGGTTGAATTCCGCCGGCCTGTTCGTTCAAATTCGCCGCCGCTGCCCGGACCGTCCGTCGCCGACCGTCTCCACCGGCCAGGTGGCTCGGATCCGCCCGGCTCCGGGTGCGGTGGCCCTATCCGGCGATCTCGACGTCGCGGCGCAGGCCGAGGTCGAAGTACGTCACCGTCCATGTGTCGTCGAGCTGGGCGCGCACCTGCCGGGCGAGGTCACGGCCGCGCTCGATGAACCTGGATTCCTCCTGGGGCGAGGCGAAGCCCGAGGTTTTCGGGTCCTCGTCGTTCAGCGTGGCGGTGTACTCGTCCGCCCAGCCGTCCAGGCCCGCGGCCAGCTCGGCCGTGAGCGGCAGGGTGTCCGGCGCGATGTTGTCGTAGACGTCCGGCCCGCTGATCCACAGCGCCCAGCAGTGGTAGTCGGGCAGCACCCGCAGCCTCACCCGAGGGCCGGTGTGCGGTCGGCCCAGTGTGCGCACCGAGGCCATGAGCAGGCGCCAGAAGGCGTCCACCTCCAGCCCCACGGCGACGTCGGCGTTCGGGGCGAGGGTGGTGCGGCGGTGCAGGTCCACGACGGTCGCGCCGCGGGTGTGTGTGCCGGTCAGTTCGACGGCGACCGGGGCCGCGACGGTGTGGACGATCGACGGGTCGATGACGGCGGCCACGGCGATCGGGTCGTGCACCGGCGGGTGCTCGAATCCGAACACGCGGTGGTAGGTGCGCGCGAAGTACGTCATCAGCTCCGCGCAGACGGTGCCGAGCCGGGTGCCCAGCCCCCGGAACTCGGCGATGATCTCCGTGGTCGCCGGGGCCCGGTGCGTGACGTTCAGGCCGATCATCGTCTGCGGCAGTCCCGACCGCAGCACGATGTCGGCCGCCTCGGGATCGGTGACGATGTTGAACTCGCCGTACGGCGTCGTGTTGCCCCGCTCGGTCGAGCCGCCCATGAAGACGACGCGGCGCACGTACGGGATGACCTCGGGATGCTCGCGCAGCAGCGACGCGACGTTGGTCAGCGGCCCGGTGGCGATCAGGGTGACCGGCTCGGCCGAGCCGACGAGCAGGCGCCGCATCAGTTCGACCGCGTGCACGTTCTCGGCCTCGGCGACCGGCACGTCGAGGTCGGGCCCGTCGAGGCCGGAGGCGCCGTGGATGTCGTCGGCGACGACCAGGGTGCCGGCGAGGGGCCGGTCGCAGCCGGCCGCGACCGGAACGCCGGAGACGCCGGCCAGGGCCAGAATCCTGAGCGCGTTGCGCGTCGTCTTGTCGAGGGTCTGGTTGCCGGCGACGGTGGTGACGCCGAGCAGGCGCAGCCGGGGGTCGCCGGCGGCCAGCAGCAGGGCCAGCGCGTCGTCGTGTCCCGGGTCGCAGTCGATGATGATCGGGTGCGCGGCGTTGTCCATCACCCGGACGACGATAGTTGCCGGGCGACGACGAACAGCCGGTCCGGGGTGCGGCGGCCGGCCCCGGCGGCGACCCGCACGATCCGGAGGCCGCATTCTCGCAGGGCGGCGCGGAGTTCCGGTTCGGTCCACGGCCGCATCGTGAACCGGTAGCGGGACCGCTGCGCCGGCGCGGCGGGCCTCGTCAGCTCATAGGTCTCCTCGACGTGCAGCAGCCCGCGGCTCCAGGTGGTCCGGCCGGCGAACGTCAACCGGCCGCCCGCGGCGAGATCGACCTGTCGGGACCGGGTGACGCCGTCCGCGCGCTGCCGGGATCCCCGGCGCTCGCGCACGTCGAGAAGGAGCACACCATCCGGTACGAGGCTGCCGGCCAGCGACCGCACCGCCGACGCCCGCTCCTCGTCGGTGGTCATGTCGTTGAGCACGCCGCGACAGGTCACCGCGTCGTAGGCGGGCCGGACCTCCATGGTGCAGAGGTCGGCGAGCGTCGTCCGTGCCGTGGGGCAGCGGGACGCGGCCTGGGTCAGCAGCGCGGCGGAGGCGTCGACCAGGTCGACGCGGTGGCCCCTGGCGATGAGGCCGGCGGCATGCCGGCCGGTGCCGCAGCCCGCATCCAGGATCGACGCCGGCGAGAGGGCGAACCCGGCCAGCGTCTCGTGCACGGCGTCCACCCACGGGCCGGCCGGATCGGTGATCAGCAAGTCGTATGCCTCGGCGTGAAGCGCGTAGAACGGGCGCTCCGAGCCGGCTCGCGCCGAGGCCGATTCCACTCCGGGACGTTATCAAGGCGCGGCTCGCACCGCTGCCCGGTCGTCGTCGTGAATTCGCTGTAGAACGGGCTCTTCCGGGCCCGCGCGCCGGGCGGCGGAGTGTTCCCGTCGATGATCTTGCGTATCGATCCGGGTCCCGCTAACGTGCACCGGCCTTGACTATTTCCAATAAGGGGAGACACACCATAATGACTGTCACCGAGACCGCCGCGGCCACCGGTTCGAAGTCCTGGATCGCCACGCTGCTGCTGTGCCTCTTCGTCGGCTCGCTCGGCGTTCACCGCTTCTACGTCGGCAAGATCGGCACGGGCATCCTGATGCTGATCACGCTCGGCGGGCTGGGCATCTGGACGCTCATCGACTTCATCATGATCGCGGTCGGCAAGTTCTCGGACAAGCAGGGCCTCGAGCTCGCCCGCTGACCCGGATCCGGCAGTGACCGGGCGTCCCGGGGAATCGCCGGCGTGGCGATCGGCACGCCAGGACCGCTCGCGGTCCGCGATCCCCGGGGCGCCCGGTTCGCGTCCGGGCGACCCTCGGCGCGCACGGGCGTGCCGTCGTCCGGACCGCGACTTCGACGGGCGTGAATCCGGCCGCGGCGACCACAGTGGATTCTGGCATAGCTGGTGATCTTTGATTCCGCCAGAATCGTCACCATGAGCGATGACACCGCACCGGTACGGGAATACGACCTGTTCACTCCGGAGGTGATGGCGGACCCGAACGCGTTTCTGCACCGGGTGCGCGCCGAGAGCCCCCTCGCGTGGCTACCACAGTTCGACGGCTACCTGCTGACCCGGCATGCCGACATCAGCGCCGCGCTGCGCGACAAGCGGATGGAAAGCGCGAACATGCTGCGCGGGCTGCAGCGCCTCACGCCCGAGCAGCAGGAGGAGCTGGCGCCGGCCCGCCGGGCCATCGAGATGTGGATGGGACACACCGTCCCGGCCGACCACGTCCGCTTCCAGCAACTGCTCAAGCGCTACTTCACCCCGGCGATGGTCGACCGGCTGCGGCCGCGGGTCCGCGAGTTCACCCACGAGCTGCTCGACGCCGTCGCCCCGAAGGGCCAGATGGACGTGGTCCGCGACCTCGCGTACCCCCTGCCGGCGAACGTGATCGCCGAGCTGCTCGGCATGCCGGTCAGCGACCGCGAGCAGTTGCAGGCGTGGTCGCGCGACATCCTGCCGGTCTTCGGCCAGGGCGACTTCGCGCAGCTGCGCCACGCGCAGGACAGCATGCTCGAGATGCACGACTACCTGCGCGCCCTCGCCGCCGACCGGCGCCGCAACCCCCGCGAGGACGTGCTGAGCACCTTCATGGCCGCCGAGGCCGAGGGCATCGTCACCGAGGACGAGGCGATCGCCAACTGCGTCCTGCTGCTCTTCGCCGGCCACGAGACCACCGCGAACCTGATCGCCAACGGCCTCGTCCTGCTCTTCGACAATCCCGGCCGGCTCGCCGAGCTGCGCGCGAACCCGGACCTGATGCCCTCCGCCGTCGAGGAGATGCTGCGCTGCGACGGCCCGGCCGGCGTCATCGGCCGGTTCACCACCGAGCCCGTCGAGCTGGCCGGGCACACCGTCCCGGCCGGGAAGTACGTCTTCCTGGCCCTGATGGCCGCCAACCGGGATCCGGACGTGTTCGCCGATCCGGACACCTTCGACATCACCCGGCAGCGCAACCGGCACCTGAGCTTCGGCATGGGCACCTACTACTGCCTGGGCGCGGCCCTCGCCCGGATGGAGACCGACGAGTGCCTGCGCATCCTGCTCGACCGCTGCCCTGACCTCGCGCCCGGGTACGAGACGCCCGCCTGGCTGCCCAGCGTGCCGATCGGCCACCGGCTCGAGTCGCTGCCGGTCACGTTCGGCTAGCCGCGACCTACTCGGGCCGCCCCGCCCCGGCCCGAGTGGGCGCGCCTGCGCCGATCCTCATGCGGCCGCCGTTCGGAGCCGATGACCGTCCTCGCTGCTGCTCCGCACGCACTTCGCCGGCGCGGTGGACGCGACCGCGACCTGTCGCTCAGCCGGCGAGGGCGTCGATCAGGCGGCGGGCCGAGCCGGCGAGGTTCCACCGCTCGGCCAGCGCCAGCAGCGCGTCGCCGTCGACGGGAGCGGCCGGCAGGGTCGCGTCGAAGGGTGGCAGCGGCACGTCCAGCGCGACCCGGCACACCGGCAGGGCGGCCGCCAGGTAGTCGCGGGCCGCGTCCAGCTTGACGCGCAGGCCGGGCGCGAAACCGGCGTCCTTGTCGTCGAGCGCCGCCAGGATCTCGTCGACGCCGCCGTAGCGCGCGATGAGCCGGGCCGCGGTCTTCTCGCCGACTCCGGGCACGCCCGGCAGGCCGTCGCTCGGGTCGCCGCGCATCGCCGCGAAGTCCGCATACCAGCGGGCGGGGACGCCGTATTTGGCCTCGACCGCCGCGTTGTCGCTGTCCTCGAGCTTGGCCACGCCGCGCCCGCAGTAGAGCAGCCGGGTGCCCCGCGCGTCGTCGACCAGCTGGAACAGGTCGCGGTCGCCGGAGACGACCTCGACCGGCGCCGGCTGGGTGGCGGCGAGCGTGCCCAGCACGTCGTCGGCCTCGTAGCCGGGCACCCCGAAGGCCGGGATGCCGACGGCCTTGAGCACCTCGAGCAGCACCGGAACCTGCTTTTCCAGGGCCGCGGGCACCTCCTCGACGGCGCCGTGTGCGACGCGATGCCGCTTGTAGGACGGGACGAGCGCGACCCGCCAGGCCGGACGCCAGTCGGCGTCGAGGGTGCAGACGAGCCGGTCCGGCCGACGGGTCCGGACCAGTTGGGCGATCATGTCCAGGAAGCCGCGGATCGCGTTGACCGGCTCGCCGGCGGTGGTCCTCGCGGCGGACTCGGGGATGCCGTGGAACGCGCGGAAATACAGGCTGGGGGCGTCGACAGCCAGCAGGGGTCGCTCAGTCACGGCACCAAACCTAGTGGCGCGGTGCGACAGTTTGCAGGACGGCGGGCCGATCGGCGCCGCGCGGTTGCGGGCGATGCAGACAGCCGACCAAACGTTCGTTAAGCTATGGGTGTGACGGTCGAGCGGATGCTGCCATCGGATGAGGCGTACGAATTGCTGGGTCTCACCCGGGAGCTCGCCGAGGGCGAGCTCGCCCCCCGGGTCGCCCGGTTCGAGCAGCAGGGCGAGTTCCCCCGGGAGGTGCTGCGCACCCTGGGTCGCGCCGGGCTGCTGGGCCTGCCCTACCCGGAGGCGGACGGCGGCTCCGGCCAGCCCTACGAGGTCTATCTCCAGGTCCTCGAGGTGCTCGCCGGCTCGTGGCTGGCCATCGCCGAGGCCGTCAGCGTGCACACCCTCTCCTGCTTCCCGATCGCCGCGTACGGCAGCGAGCGCCAGCGCAAGTCCCTGCCCGACATGCTCGGCGGCGACCTGCTCGGCGCCTACTGCCTCTCCGAGCCGCAGGGTGGCTCGGACGCCGCGTCCCTGACCACCCGGGCCGAGCGTGACGGCGACGACTGGGTCGTCACCGGCACCAAGGCGTGGATCACCCACGGCGGGCAGGCCGACTTCTACAACATCTTCTGCCGCACCGGCGGCCCCGGAGCCGCCGGCATCTCCTGCGTGGTCGCCGACGCGAGCACGCCCGGGATTCTGCCGCAGGTGCCGGAGCGCACGATGGGTCTGCGGTCGTCGCCGCCCGCGCAGATGGTCTTCGACGGCGCCCGCGTCCCGGCCGACTGCCTGGTCGGCGAGGAGGGGTCCGGCTTCCGGATCGCCATGCAGGCGCTCGACGCGGGCCGGCTCGGCATCGCCGCCTGCGCGGTCGGGCTCGCCCAGGCCGCCGTCGACTACGCCGCCGGTTACGCCCGGGAGCGCCGGCAGTTCGGCCGGGCGATCGGCGAGTTCCAGGGCGTCGGCTTCATGCTCGCCGACATGGCCACCCAGGTCTCCGCCGCCCGCGCGCTGATGCTGTCGGCCGCCCGCCTCAAGGACGCCGGACGCCCGTTCTCCGTGGAGGCCGCCAAGGCCAAGCTCTTCGCCACCGATGCCGCCATGCGGGTGACGACCGACGCGATCCAGGTGCTCGGCGGCGCCGGCTACGTCAGCGACCACCCGGCCGAGCGCTGGTTCCGCGAGGCCAAGGTGCTGCAGATCGTCGAGGGCACCAACCAGATTCAACGCCTGGTCATCAGCCGCTCACTGACCCGGGGATGAAACCGGTTCGATACCGGGGCTCATCGCCCGGTATCTTGTCGCCGTGGAAGAGATCGACCGGGCGATCGTTGGCGCCCTCACCGTGGACGGCCGGCTGTCCTACACCGATCTCGCCGAGCGGGTCGGCCTGAGCGTCTCCGCGGTCCATCAGCGGGTGCGCCGGCTGGAGCAGCGGGGCGTGATCAGCGGCTACACGGCGAAGGTGTCCTACGAGTCGCTCGAGTTGCCGCTGACGGCGTTCGTGGCGATCCGCCCGTTCGACCCGTCGCAGCCCGACGACGCGCCCGAGCGGCTGGCCCACCTCGCCGAGATCGACTCCTGCTACTCGGTGGCGGGGGAGGACTTCTACCTGCTCATGGTGCGGGTGGCGAGCCCCGCGGACCTCGAGCGGCTGCTTCAGGAGATCCGCACGGCGGCGAACGTCACCACCCGCACCACGGTCGTGCTGAGCACCCCGTACGAGAACAGGCCGCCGCGGATCGAGGCGGCGCCCCGGCCGGAGACGTCCTAGGACGCCTTACGGGCGGTGGCCCGGCCCTCAGTCCGCGGCGTCCACGAGGGCCTGGAACAGGCGGTTCGGGTCCTCGGCCAGGCGGTTGCAGACGTAGAGCCACCACTCGGTGCCGAAGACGGCGTACTCGCGGGTGGGGTGGCCCCGCTCGGCCATCGCCGCGATCCGGTCGGGCCCGAGCCCGAGCAGGGTCTCGAACTCCCACGGCGCGTCCGCGGACGGGGCGCCGAGCAGCGCGTCCACCGCGTGGATCAGATCCCAGTCGTGGGTCGCGAACGAGCACAGGTGGCCCGACTCCGCCAGCACCTGCGCGCCGCGCAGGTACGCGTCCGCCAGGGACCTGTCGCCGCGGGCGTACGCGATGGTCTCCGGCTCGAGAAACGCGCCCTTGACCAGGCGGATCCGGCCGGGGAGGGCGAGCAGGCCGGCCAGGTCCTCCGCGGTGCGGTGCAGCCGCGCCTGCACGGTGACGCCCACGTGGTCGAAGCGTTCGCCGAGCCGCCGGTGCACGGCGAGAACCGCGTCGGTGCGCTCGGAACCCTCCGCCGAGATGATCATCTCGCGGCCGGTTGCGGCGGTGGCCTCGGCGATGCGCGCGCCGTTCTCCAGGGCGAGGTCGGCGGAGATCGCCAGGCCGATGTGCGAGAGGTCGAGCGAGACCGAGCAGCCGGGCGGCAGCCGGCGGGCGAGGTCGACGAAGACGTCGGTCTCGCGGACGGCGCGCTCGGCGTCGCGGCAGCTCTCGCCCAGGTACTCGGCGTTGGCCCGGTGCCCCCGGGCGAGGATCCCGGCGACGCGGGGCAGGGCGTCGTCCACGGTATCGCCGGCGACGTAGCGGCCGGCGACCTTGCGGGCGAGGGGCCCGAGCACCGGATCACCGGGTATCCGGGCCTTCAGCCCCTCGTCGAGCGCCATCGTCCGCAACACCTGGGCCGCCTGCGCGGGATCATTGACCATCGTCAGATCCTCCCGCACCCCTTTCATCCTAGGACGCCGTGCGCGACGTGCGCGCCGCCACCGGCCCCGGGGAGCGGCTGCGGGGTTAAGCTTCACGGCATGGAAGCGACCGCGCGAGCCGAACGCACCCGCGAGGACTACCGGCGGCTGCCGCCGCGGATCACCCCGGAGCAGATGATCCCGCTCCAGCCGGTGGTGCACGTCCTGCAGGATCCGCGTGAGGGCACCGACAACGAGTGGCACGTCCGCATGGGCTGGGTGGCCTGACGCCCGCCCCGCATCAGGGCCGGTCGGTCAGCGCGGCGCGGCCGAGCGGCGGGCGACGAACCAGGCGTGTGCCTCGTCGACCCATCGTTCCAGGCTCAGGCCGGCCAGCCCGAGCTCGACGGCGAGCCGGTCCTCGGTCATCCGGTACGCGGTGAACCGCTGAGTCCACGAGCGATCGTCGATCTCGTACGTGGTCTCCGCGGTGACGCGGTCGTCGTCGGCGCTCACCAGACTCAGCCGGCAGTGAACGGGCCCGATCTGCCGGGCGCGCCCACCGGCGGCGGAGATGCCGTCGAACCAGGACGGCGGGAACCACTGCGCGACCAGCAGGCCGCCGTCGGCGAGATGCCGCTCGCAGCTGTCCAGATAGCGGCGCCGGCGCTCGAAGCCGGCCGTGCTGATCAGATTGGCGGCAAGGATCACGGCGTCGAACGTCGGGTCCAGGCGCAGGTCCTCGATGGTCTCGCGGACCGGGGTGACACCGCGGAGATGATCGAGCATGTCGGCCGACTCGTCGACACCCACGACATCGTGCCCGAGGCCGGCCAGGGCGTTGGCCAGGCGGCCGGTGCCGCAGCCCAGCTCCAGCACGCGGGAGCGGGGCGGAAGCAGCCGGCCGAGCAGGTCGGCTTCGCCGCCACCGGGCAGCCGCCGGTACACCTCGACGGCACAGCCGTCGGGGGTGATCGGTCCGAGATCCTGATCGGTTTCGGGCATACCTCGAACTCTGACAGATGCGTCAATACGGCCGGCGCCGGGCTGATCGTGCTGACCGCCTACCGTCGTCGATATCGAATCGGAATCGGCCCGGGGTCCTCCGAAGATCATCTCCTGGGTTAGCGTCCCGGCGTGAATCAGGAGACCCCCGGGCAGCCGGACCCCACCCTCGACCCGGCGCCCGTGCCACCGCCGGCCGACGCGGCCCTCGCACCACCGCAAGCCGATCCAGCCGCCACGCCGCCACCGCCCGATCCAGCGTCCGCACCGCCGGCTGAATCAGCGCCGGCGCCACCGCCGGCCGGATCGGCCCCCGTCGCGCCGCCGGCCGATCCGGTGTCGGTGCCGCCGCCGGCAGACGCGGCGTTCGCGGCCCCGCCGCCGAGCGCGCCGCCCGGCTACTACCCGGCTCAGCCACCGCAGTCCTACCCGTACCCGCCGTCACCCGGATTCCCGCCGCCGCCCGGATTCCCGCCGCCACCGGGATTCCCGCCGCCCCCGGGCTACGGATACCCACTGCCCGGCTACCCGGTGCCCCCGAGGCCGGTCAACAGCCTGGCCATCGCCTCGCTGACCTTCGGCGTCATCGGCGGCGTGCTGTTCAGCGTCATCCTCGGCCTCGTCGCGCTGTCGCAGATCTCCAAGCGCGGCGAGCGCGGCCGCGGCCTGGCCATCGCCGGTCTGAGCCTCTCCGGTGTGTGGGTCCTGATCATCGCCACGTTTGTCGCGATCGGTGTGGCCGGCGGCGAGACCACGGCCGCGAGCGAGCCGACGCAGACCGTCGCCGTCCCGGCCGAGCGCACCACCGGGCCCGGCCATCGGTACGTCGAGGATCTCCAGCTCGGTGACTGTCTTGGTTATATCGACGAGAACACCGGCGACGAGTTCACCGTCAAGCTCTGCTCCGAGCGGCACGGCGGCGAGGTCTACGACATCTGGTACTTCCCGGCCGGCGCCTACCCGGGCCGCGAGAAGGTGGAGCAGCAGGCAGGCGACCACTGCCACCAGGCGTTCGGCCGGTGCGCGGCCGGCGAGTTCGCCGACGCGTCGTTGTTCTACCTCTTCCCGAGCCGGGAATCCTGGTCCGACGACCGCAGGGTGGTCTGCATCGCCGTGCCGGAAAAGGACCCGTGGACCGGATCCATGGTCCATCCCTGAACCGTGTGGTCAGGCTGTGCCGGGCGATAAGCTCTGCGCTCAGCGTGGCGTCCGCGTCAGCCGTCGCTCAGGGGCCGCTCTGACGGGCGAAACGAGGGCCGCAGCGATCGGCCGCGCCGCGGCGGAGGATTTCTCCGGCGCCGTGTCGATCCGCGGGCCACTCGTTCGACGTGCGGGTGCGAGGGCCGAGAGGCGGCCCCGCCGGACGAGGAGACCAAGTTGTCGAAGTACATGCTGATCATGCGGGGCACCGACGAGTCGAACGCGGCCATGATGGCCTCCATCCAGGAGGGGATCGCCCGGACCCGCGTCTTCATCGAGGAGATGATGAAGGCCGGCGTTCTCCTCGCGGCCGAGGGGCTGGACGATCCGGGCAAGGGCGTCGTGGTCGACTTCAGCGGCGAGACCCCGGTGGTGACGGACGGGCCGTACGGGGAGACCAAGGAACTGTTCGGGGGCTTCTTCCTGCTGGAGGTCGCCTCGAAACAGGAGGCGGTCGAGTGGGCCAAGCGGGTCCCGGCGGTACGCGGGTCCAAGATCGAGGTCCGGCGGGTGCCCGGGGAGGACGAGGTTCCGCAGGACAGCACCGTCCAGGGCTGATGGCCGCGGCCGACGTCGAGGCCGTCTGGCGGATCGAGTCGGCGCGGATCGTCGCCGCGCTGACCCGGTTCACCGGCGATTTCGGGCTGGCCGAGGACGCGGCCCAGGAGGCGGTGACCGAGGCGCTGGTGTCGTGGCCGCTCGCCCCTCCGGCGAATCCGGGCGGGTGGCTGATGGCCACGGCCCGGCGGCGGGCGATCGACGCGATCCGCCGCCGCGCCGCGCTGCGGGACCGTTATGCCCTGCTGGCGGCGGATCCGGCCGCCGGCTCGCCGGTCGACGAGGAGGCCGACCCCGACAGGATCGACGACGACGTCCTGGCGCTGATGTTCGTCAGCTGCCACCCGGTGCTCTCCCCGGAGGCCCGGGTGGCGCTGACCCTGCGGGTGGTCGGCGGCCTGTCCAGCGAGGAGATCGCCCGGGCGTTCCTGGTGCCGGTGCCGACCGTGCAGGCCCGCATCACCCGGGGCAAGAAGACGATCGCGGCGGCCGGGGTGCCGTTCGAGCTGCCGCCGGCGAGCGAGCGCCGGGAGCGGCTGGGCGGCGTGCTCAGCGTCCTCTACGTGATCTTCACCGAGGGGTCGACGGCGACGTCGGGCGACCGCCTGGTGCGCCCCGAGGTCGCGTACGAGGCGATCCGGCTGGCCCGCACGCTGGCCGCGCTGCTGCCGGAGGAGCCGGAGGTGCACGGCCTGCTCGCGCTCTGCGAGCTGACGGCCGCGCGGTTCCCGGCCCGGACCGGCCCGGACGGTGCGCCGATCCTGCTCGAGGACCAGGACCGGCGGCTCTGGGACTTCTCGGCGATTCGCCGCGGGCTGGCCGCGCTGGCCAGGGCGTCGGCTCGCGGCCTCGGCCCGTACGGCCTGCAGGCCGCGATCGCGGCCACGCACGCGTCGGCGTCCTCGGTCGAGGAGACCGACTGGGACCGGATCGTGGTGCTCTACGAGGCGCTCGGCCGGGTGGCGCCGTCGCCGGTCGTCGAGCTCAACCGGGCCGTCGCCGTGGCCATGGCCTCGGGCCCGGCGCAGGCCCTGGCCATCGTGGACGAGCTGATCGCCTCGGACCGGCTCCCCGGCTCGCACCTGGTGCCGACCGTACGCGGTGAGCTGCTGACCCGGCTCGGCCGCCGTCCGGAGGCCCGCGCCGAGCTGGAGCTGGCCGCCCGCCTCTGCACCAACCAGCGCGAACGCGAGGTACTGCTGGGCAAGGCGGCCGCCCTGGGCTGACGGGCTCTGCCGCGGGCGGCTACCTCGACGCGCGGGGCAGCTCGCCAACCCGAAACCGGACGAGCCCGTCCGCCTCCCACTCCTGCCGGGAATGCGCGGGCGGCAGTTCCGTCCCGGCGCATCCCGCGGCGGCCGCGAACTCGGCACGGAGCCGATCGACAAGTGCGCGGGCCCGCCCTTCGACCTCAGCAGAATCGTCCGGGTCATCGAGGGTCAGCCCGAGCACCGCGGCACCCTCGCGCGTGACCGTGATGACCGCTCCATCATGGTGGCGCGCGTTGAGGTACAGCGAGAACGCGCCGCCCGAGTCGTCATCGCGCCGAAGATCGGCGATCGCCGCCCGGTCAGCGTCGCCGGCACCGCCGGTCACATAGGCACGCAGAAACGCCGAGAGCCGCTCATCGCCCGGATTTCGGGTGTCGACATAGCGCGCGACGAAATCGGCGAACGCTCCCGCGTCGCACCGGGAAAGCCATACGTAAACGTCCATGCAGGGCGGCACACGATCAACCTACCGGCCGACCGGATCGCCAAGCCCGCGCCGGAATCGCCGCCCCGCAGGGAGACGACGCCGAGCCCGGCGTCGATGACGATGTGCCCATCGCCCGACATGCGCAAGGCAGCCCGCGTCGCCGCCCTCCACGGCAGGATCGCGAGCAGGCGCAGAGACTCAAAGGGACGCATGCCGACGACCCTCTGGAACCCGACAAGACCGCTGGCCAGACCCCCGGCCGTCCTGACAGCCGCCGTCGCGCTGACCGCGTGATCGGATGGATGTTGCGCGCCCCCGCAACCTTGCCTGGCTCGCCGGTCCGCCCGACGAGTAAGGGCCGCTGACCGCAACCGGCGAGGTGCGTCCGCTTGACCCACCACCCACGCCGGCCTGCCCGACCGAACCTCCTGCCGCCTCCCAAGCGCGGAAGCCGGATTCCCCACCGCAAGGGGACCGCCCCGGGAGACCATGCACCCACCAGCGAGCAACCCAAAACGGCCGCCCGGCCCCAACCGTCCCAGCGCAACCGCCAAACCGACGGCCCGGAAGCGGACATCCAAGGATCCTAGGATGCCTTACGCGCGGTGCGCGGACTCACCCTGGGAACAGGGCGTTGTTTCAAAGACGAGCCCTCCGGGCACCCCTCCACCAGTAAGAGCAACTTGGTTCGGCTCGATGAGGGGTTAGACGATGAGCTTCACTGACAAGGTCAAGAACAAGGCCGAAGAGCTGACCGGCAAGGCGAAGCAGACCATCGGCGACGCCACCAACAATGAGCGGCTGGTCGCCGAGGGCACGACGGAGGAGATGTCGGCCAAGGCCAAGCAGGCCGGCGAGCACGTCAAGGACGCCGCCAAAGACACGCGCGACGCACTCAGCTGAGATAGATCGCGAAAACGGCCCCGGGGGTTCCCCGGGGCCGTTTCGGTGTGTTACTCGGCGGTCTGCTGCTTGCGCCACCAGTCCTGCCCGGACTGCGGCAGCGTGTCGATCGGGTCGTAGTACGCGTGCAGCTTGCTGAGCGCGTCGGCGTCGTCCTTCTCGATGGACGTGCGGTAGTTCTTCGTCCAGTACGAGATGCCGTGCTCGCGGTCGTACTCGGTGAGCATGTGCACCCAGCGCTTGCCGACGAACGGGACGTCGCAGACGATGCGCGGGGTGGCGTAGCCCGGCAGGTAGCCCATCATGTCGTGCTGAAGCTGCTGGGCGTACCAGACCGGGACGCGCCAGTGCTCGGCGTTGGGGATCATGTCGCACATGTAGAAGTAGTACGGCAGGATGCCGGCCTCGCCCTGCAGGCCGAAGCAGAGGTCGAGCAGGTCGGACGTGGTGGCGTTGACGCCGCGCATGAGCACGCCCTGGTTGCGGACGTCGCGGACGCCGACCTCGAGCAGCATGCGGGCGGCGCGGGCGACCAGCGGCGTCAGCGAGTTCACGTGGTTGACGTGGGTGTGCACGGCGAGGTTGACCCCGCGGCGCTCGGCGGTGATGGCGACCCGGTTCAGGCCCTCGACGACGTCGTCCTGCAGCCAGTGCTGGGGCAGGCCGGCGAGGGCCTTGGTGGCCAGCCGGATGTCGCGGACGGTCGGGACCGAGAGCAGGCCCATCAGGTACGTCTCGAGCTGCTTCCACGGCACGTTGGCGACGTCGCCGCCGGAGACCACGACATCGCGTACGCCGGGGTGGGCCTTGAGGTAGGCGAGGTGGGCGTCGTAGCGGTCGACGGGCTTGAGGGTCAGCTTGAGCTTGTCGACGGTGGGCGTGCTGTTGCCGACCAGGTCCATGCGGGTGCAGTGCCCGCAGTACTGCGGGCAGGTGCTCAGCAGCTCGGCGAGGACCTTGGTGGGGTAGCGGTGGGTGAGGCCTTCGGCGACCCACATGTCGTGTTCGTGCAGGGAGTCGCGGGTGGCGTGCGGGTGTGACGGCCAGTCGAGGTGGCGGTCGGTGGCGACGGGGATCATGTAGCGCCGGATGGGGTCTGCGTAGAACGACTCAGTATCGGGCGTTCTGTCGGGCACCATGGTGTTGAGCATCTGGGGCGGGATCAGCATCGACATGGTGGCCAGGCGCTGCTGGTCGGTCTCCAGGTCGGCGTAGAAGCGCTCATCCAGGAGGTCGCCCATGACGGCGCGGAGCTGCTTGATGTTCTTGACGCAGTTGACCCGCTGCCACTGTGCCGACTCCCACTGGCGGGCGGTGATGTCACGCCAGCCGGGGAAGCGGGTCCAGTCGGGCTCGACCAGGGTGCGGCGCCGGTAGTCGTAGGGCTGCCCTGCCTCGGTGGCGGCGTCGTTCTGGAGCTGGGTCAACGTGGCCTCCTGGGGGTGGGGGAGCGATCACTCCCGACGATACTGGAGAATCTGCGGTCTAGTAACCGCCGGCCCGGAGGATTTACGGTTGGGCGGCCGGGCGGCAGTCTGTTTCTTGTGAGGATGGTGGGCATGACGTTTCCGGTGGGTCTGGACCGGGTGATCGAGCCGGCGGGTGTGCTCCCGCAGGCGGCGTGGCGGCTGGACGCGCGCCCGGAGATCTCCGCGGACGAGGTGCGGATCTCCGTCGAGCGGCTGAACCTGGACGCGGCGAGCTTCCGGCAGCTGGCGACCAAGCACGGCGGTGACGGCGCGGCCGTGCGGGCCGAGGTGCTGGAGATCATCGGTACGCGGGGCAAGATGCACAACCCGGTGACGGGTTCGGGCGGCATGCTGATCGGCGTCGTCGACGAGGTGGGGCCGGAGTCGCCGCTGCCGGTCAAGGCCGGCGACCGGGTCGCCACGCTGGTGTCGCTGACGCTGACGCCGCTCGCCATCTCGGACGCCCTGGCGGGCTGGGACGGCCTGAGCGAGCAGGTGCCGGCCGCCGGTCACGCGATCCTGTTCGGCCGCTCGGTGGTGGCGGTGCTGCCCGCCGATCTGGCCCCGGAGCTGGCCCTCGCGGTGTTCGACGTGTGCGGTGCGCCGGCGCTGACGGACCGGATCGTGCGGTCCTACCCGGCGCCGGCGACGGTGGCGGTGCTCGGCGGCGCGGGCAAGAGCGGGTCCCTGGCGCTGACGGCGGCCCGGCTCGCGGGTGCCCGTACGGTCGGGGTGGTCGTGTCGGACGCGGAGCGCGAGGCGCTGCGGGGTGCCGGGCTGGCCGATCACGTCGCGGTCGCCGACGCGCGCGATCCGGTGGCGGTGTCGTCGGCGGTGGCCGCGGCGCTGGGCGCCCCGGCGACGGTGACGGTGGTCTGCGTGGACGTGCCGGGCTGCGAGCACGGCGCGATCCTGGCGACGGCGTCCGGCGGCACGGTGATCTTCTTCTCGATGGCGACGAGCTTCCCGGCGGCGGCGCTGGGCGCGGAGGGCCTCGCGGCGGACGTGACGATGCTCGTGGGCAACGGCTACGTGCCGGGTCATGCCGAGTTCGCGCTGGATGTGGTGCGGCGCACACCCGCGGTGCGCGCTCTGTTCGAGTCGCGGATCGCGGCACACTGACGTTCATGACTCTCCCCTCGGTGTTGTTCTCCAACGGTCGTTTCTATTCCGCCGCCGATCCGCGGGCGACGGCGATGCTGGTGCGTGACGGGCGGATCGTGTGGCTGGGTCCGGCCGCGGACGCGCCGGCCGCGGACGCCTCGGTGGATCTCGGCGGCGCGCTGGTGACGCCGGCGTTCGTCGACGCGCACGTGCACGCGACGGACACGGGCCTGGCGGCGGGCGGGCTGGATCTGTCCGCCGTGCGGTCGGCGGGGGAGTTGCTGGACGCGGTGTCGGCGTTCGCGGCGACGCGGCCGCCGGACGCGGTGGTGCACGGGCACGGGTGGGACGAGTCGACGTGGGCGGTGCAGGAGCCGCCGGCGGCCGACGTGCTGGAGCGGGCGGCGGCGGGCCGGCGGGTGTATCTGTCGCAGGCGTCGGTGCATTCGGCGCTGGCGTCGCGGTCGCTGCTGGCGGCGTGCCCCGGCGTCGAGGGGGTGCCGGGGTACGCCGCGTCCGGCTGGGTCCGCGAGCAGGCGCATCACGCGGTGCGGGCGGTGGCGCTGGGTTCGCTGACGGCGGCGCAGCGCACGGCCGCGCAGCGCATGGCGCTGGGGCTGGCGGCGTCGCGCGGGGTCGCGGCGGTGCACGAGTGCGGGGGTCCGGGCACGTCGAGCGAGGCGGATTTCCTGTCGGTGCTGGCGCTGTCCGGCGATCGGCTGCCGCGGGTCTACGGCTACTGGGGTGAGCTCGGCGGCGCGGTCCGGGCGAAGGAGCTCGGCGCGGTCGGCGCGGCCGGTGACCTGTACGCGGACGGGGCGCTGGGTTCGCGGACGGCGTCGGTGCGGTCGGAGTATCTGGACGGCGCCGGCTGCGGCGAGTCGTTCGTGTCGGCGGAGCAGGCCGGCGCGCATCTGCTGGAGTGCGTCGACGCCGGCGTGCAGGGCGGCTTCCACGCGATCGGGGACGCGGCGATCGAGGCGGTGCTCGACGGGTTCGCGATCGCGGCGAAGCAGGTCGGTGTCGACCGGCTGCGGGAGGGCCGGCACCGCATCGAGCACGTCGAGCTCGCGGACAAGCCGATGATCGCCCGGCTGGTGGAGTTCGGGGTGGTGGCGAGCGTGCAGCCGGTGTTCGACGCGCTGTGGGGCGGCCCGGACGGGATGTACGCGCAGCGCCTCGGCGTGCCGCGGGCGATGGCGTCGAACCCGATCGGTGCGATGTACGCGACGGGGGTGAGCCTGGCCTTCGGGTCGGATTCGCCCGTGACGTCGCTGGATCCGTGGGCGGCGGTGGTGGCCGCGGCGGCGCCGCGCAATCCGGTGTACCGGATGAGTGTGCGCGCGGCGTTCGGGGCGAGCACCCGGGGCGGCTGGCGGGCCGTCGGCGTGGACGACGCGGGGGTGCTGGCGCCGGGTGCGTCGGCGACGTTCGCGGTGTGGGAGACCCCGGCGGGGGTCGAGGGCGGGCTTCCGGTGCTGTTGCCGGGGGCCGACGGTGAGGTGCCGGCGCGGCCGGTGTGCCGGCGCACGGTGCTGCACGGCGAGACGATCTTCGAGGAGTAGTGGTGAACAAGCTTGGTCTGGATCCTCGCGTCGTGAAGCGGGCGCGTGCGCTCGCCGCGAAGGCGGGGAAGCCGGTCGTGGACATGGCGCGCTCGCACACGACGGTGTCGGTGGAGCGTGCGGTGTTGCGCCTCGCCGGGGTCACGGGTGCGGACTCCGACGGCATCCCGTGGGTGAACCGCCTGGTGGACGCGGTGCGCGCGGACGTCGGCCTGGGCCAGGGGGTGGCGGTGCCGGTGTTCCACGCCCTGGCGTCGCAGGGCCTCGACGACGTGACGGTGTTGGCGCAGAAGGCGGCGGCGGGCGCTGTCACGTTCGGCGTACCGGAGAAGAAGGCCGAGGTGACGGCGGCCCGGCGGGCGGCGCGGCGGGCGACCAACGCGGGCCTGAAGGTCGTGGACCGGCGCCGGGCCGAGCGGGACCGGCTGATTCGGCGGTACGGGGATCCGAAGCAGCGTCCGTGGATCTATCTGATCGTGGCGACCGGTGACATCTACGAGGACATCCCGCAGGCGCAGGCGGCGGCCCGGGCCGGCGCGGACGTGATCGCGGTGATCCGGTCGACGGGGCAGTCGCTGCTGGACTACGTGCCGGAGGGCGCGACCCGGGAGGGTTTCGCGGGCACGTATGCGACGCAGGAGAACTTCCGGCTGATGCGCGCGGCGCTGGACGAGACGTCGAAGGAGCTGGGCCGGTATGTGCGGCTGACGAACTACGCGTCGGGGCTGTGCATGCCGGAGATCGCGGCGCTGGCCGGCATGGAGCGTCTCGACATGATGCTCAACGACTCCATGTACGGGATCCTGTTCCGTGACATCAACCCGATCCGGACGTTCGTCGACCAGCGGTTCTCCCGGCAGGTCCACGCGCGGGCGGGGATCATCATCAACACCGGCGAGGACAACTACCTGACGACCGCGGACGCGGTCGAGGCGGCGCACACGGTGACGGTGTCGCAGCTGCTGAACGAGTATTTCGCGCACGAGGCGGGGCTGGCGGACTGGCAGCTGGGGCTGGGGCACGCGTTCGAGATCAACCCGGATCTGCCGGAGTCGTTCCGGCTGGAGCTGGCGCACGCGCTGCTGGCGCGGGAGCTGTTCCCGGACGCGCCGCTGAAGTGGATGCCGCCGACCAAGCACATGACCGGTGACGTGTTCCGGGGCAACCTGCTCGACGGGTTCTTCAACCTGGTCGGCGCGCTGACCGGGCAGGGGATCCTGCTGGTCGGGATGATGACGGAGGCGGTGGTGACGCCGTGGCTGTCGGACCGCGACATCGCCCTGCAGAACGTGCGGTACGTGCTGAACGGGGCCGGGAACCTGCACGAGGACTTCGTGCCGGCGCCGGGCGGGTTCATCCAGTCGCGGGCGCACGAGGTGCTCGGCGAGGCGATCGAGCTGCTGGAGCGGATCGTCGACGACACGATGCTCAACGCGATCGCCGACGGCACCTTCGGGATCATGAAGCGGCCGGCGGACCGGGGCAAGGGCCTCGACGGGGTCGCGAAGCACGAGGACGGCTATTACAACCCCGTGACGGAGGCCCTGGAAGCATGAGCGACTGCACCGAGCGCAGCGAGGGCCAGGAGCGCATGCGAAAGGCAGGCCCAGCATGACGATCGTTCGTCCTTACGGGGACACCACCGGTGACGGGATGGTGCAGCTGTCGTTCACGCTGCCGATCCCGCACGACAAGCGCGCCGAGGGCGCCGCGGTGCAGCTGGCGAACAGGATGGGCATGGACCCGGCGCTGCTGGTGCACTCGCAGCAGATGGGTGACGGGTTCACCTTCTTCGTCGTCTACGGCCGGGTGAACCACCTGGTCGACACCGAAAAGGTGCAGGTGGTCGAGCGTGACTTCCCGCTGCTGAGCGCGAAGGAGGTCAACGCGGTGATCAAGCGCCGGCTGCGGCGGCGGCTGAACGTGGTCGGCGCGTGCATCGGCACCGACGCGCACACGGTCGGCATCGACGCGATCCTCAACCTCAAGGGCATCGCCGGCGAGAAGGGCCTGGAGTACTACCGGGAGCTGTCGGTGACGAACATGGGCGCGCAGGTGTCCGTGCCGGAGCTGGTGGAGACGGCCCGGGCGCAGAAGGCCGACGCGGTGCTGGTGTCGCAGGTGGTGACGCAGCGCGACGCGCACCTGCAGAACACGCGGGCGATGTCGGCGGCGTTCCGGGAGGCGCTGCCGGCGGGCAAGCGACCGCTGCTGATCGTCGGCGGGCCGCGCTTCGACGAGCTGATGGCGGACCAGCTGGGCGTGGACCGGATCTTCACCCGGGGTACGACGCCGCGCGAGGTCGCCTCCTATCTGGTGCACGCAATCGTGGGGAGCTCGTCTTGATCACTGTCACGCATCGCCGGTACGTGCCGTACGCGCACGCGCACTACGCGGGGAACCTGGTCGACGGGGCGTATTCGCTGGGGTTGTTCGGCGACGTCGCGACCGAGGTGTGCATCCGGCTGGACGGCGACGAGGGGCTGTTCGCGTCGTACTCGGACGTGCAGTTCAAGGCGCCGGTGCAGGCCGGTGACGTCCTGGAGGTCACGGCGACGGTGACACGGATGGGCACCCGGTCGCGGCAGATCGACTTCGCGTCGGTGGTGGTGTGCCGGGGCACGGGCGGGTCCGGCGCCGAGGTGCTGGCCGAGCCGATCGTCGCGGTGACCGCCGTCGGCACCGTGGTCGTGCCGCCCAAGCAGTGAGCCTGGCGGTCTGCGTGGACGTCGGGTCCACGTACACGAAGGCCTGCCTGGTCGATCTCGCCGGCGGGGCCCTGCTGCGCCGCGCGGAGGTGCCGACGACGTCGGACGGCGACGTGCTGACCGGTCTCGACCATGCCGTCGCCGAGCTCGGCGAGCCGGGCGGCGAGATGTACGTGTGCTCGTCGGCCGGCGGCGGGCTGCGGCTGGCGGTGGTCGGGTACGAGTCGCTGGTCACGGCCGAGGCCGGGCACCGGGTGGGGCTGTCCGCGGGCGCGCAGGTGGTGCACGTCGCCGCGGGGCCGCTGGACGGGCGCGCGGTCGCGGCGCTGCGTGCCTCGCGTCCGGACGTGATCCTGCTGGTCGGCGGCACCGACGGCGGCGACGGCGAGGTGCTGCTGCACAACGCCGCCCGGCTGGGCACGTCGCGGCTGCGGGTGCCGGTGGTGGTCGCCGGCAACGCCGACGTGCGGGAGCGGGCCGCGGAGGGGCTGCGGGGGCGGCGGATCCCGGTGAGCGTGACCGGGAACGTGCTGCCGAGGATCGGGGTTCTCGACCCGGGCCCGGCCCGGGCGGCGATCCGGGAGGTGTTCCTGCGGCACGTCATCGGCGGCAAGCGGCTGTCGCGCGGCACCCGGTTCGCGTCGCTGGTGCGGGCGGCGACGCCGGACGCGGTGCTGGCCGGGGTGGAGTTGCTGGCCGACGCGACCGGCGCGGGGGTGCTGGTCGTCGACGTCGGCGGGGCGACCACCGACGTGTACTCGGCGCTGGTGCCGGACGCGGAGGCCGAGACGGGTCCGCGCCGCGACGTCGCCGGGACGCTGTGGCGTTCCCGCACGGTCGAGGGTGACCTGGGTGTCGGCGTCGGCGCGCCGGGCGTGGTGGCCGCGGCGACGGCGGAGAAGCTGCCGGTGCCGGACATCCGGGGCGGGCGCCCGTACGACGCGGGCACCGATCGGCGGCTGGCGGCGACGGCGGCGATGATCGCGTTGCGGCGGCATGCCCGTGGTCACGCCGCGGGGCCGGGGCTGCCCCGCACGGGCGGCCGGGACCTGCGCGACGTGCGGCTGGTCGTCGGCTCCGGCGGGGTGCTGCGCCACGGCGGCGGCGACGCGGTCCTGGACGCGGTGCTGGGCGACACCGCGGGCGGCTGGGCGGCTCCGGCGGCGGCGCGCCGCACCGTCGACGCCGAGTACGTGCTCGCCGCCGCGGGCCTGCTCGCCGCCGATCATCCGGCGGCGGCCGCGGGCCTGCTGCACAATCTGTAACCCTCCCGGGGAAACTCGCGGGACACGCCGACGACGCGACACGCCCGGGCACCACTGCGACGGTTGACAGACGGCCGGGGGTCCGACGTACCGTCTTCAGGTCCTACTTCGGGAAGCGGCTGTTGTTCGCTTCGTTTCTTCGCCCACTGGCCACGCCCGCACCCCTCGCGAGTGCCCGCGTACGCCAGGTCCAGGGGGTGGGGGTCGGCGGAGCGGCGCGGACCGGTCGCGCTGTTCCCGGTGTCGGTCGGAGTGGAACGTGGCCAGTAGACAACGGCGCGACGGGGGCAGCCAGCCCGCGGCGAGTCGGTCCGAAGGCCACGCGAGGCTCATGACTCACCGGGCCCGGATGGATCTCTGGGAGCAATCGGGGCGTGGCTCGCGGGCCGCGCCCCGATTCGTATTCGTGCAGGTGGCGGGCGCGACGGAAACGTGACCGCCGACAGGTAGCCTTCCGCGGGTGAATTCATTGACGCTTCAGCCGACTCCGCCGGCGGCCGCTCCCGGCCCGGTGGTGCCCGCCGGGCCACGCCCGCTGCGCCTGTGGATCGCCGTGCCCGCCGCGTTCGCCGCCGGGGCCGCGCTGCTGCTGTCGTTCCCCCCGTACGGATTGTGGTTCCTGGCGCCGGTCGCGGTGGCGTTGCTGGCCGCGGCGGCGCACCGGCGCAGGCTGCGCGGCGGCCTCGGCGTCGGCATGATCGCCGGGCTGGTGCTGTTCGTGCCGCTGCTCGACTGGACGAGCCTGGCCGCGGGCTGGCTGCCGTGGATGCTGCTGTCGGTGGCGCAGGCCGGCTACCTGGCCCTGATCGGCCTCGCCGGCGCCTGGCTGTCGCCGCTGCACGACCGGTGGCGCGCCTTGTGGCCGCTGACCGCCGGGCTGCTCTGGGTGACGCAGGAGGCGCTGCGGGACCGGGCGCCGTTCGGCGGATTCCCCTGGGGGCGGCTCGCGTTCAGTCAGGACGATGCGCCCGCGCTGCGGCTGGCCGTGCTCGGCGGCGCGCCGCTGGTGACGTTCGCGGTCGCCGCCGCCGGCGGGGCCCGGGTCGCCCTGGCCTGGCGGCGCTGGTCGAGGCCGCGTTCCCTGCTCGGTGCCGTCGGGTTCGCCGCCGCGGCGGGCGTGCTCGTCGCCGGGCCGGCGCTGGTGCCGGTGGCGAGCCCGGCGGGGGAGACCCGCACCGTCGCGATCGTGCAGGGCAACGTGCCGCGGCTCGGCCTGGACTTCAACGCCCAGCGGGCGGAGGTGCTGCTCAACCACGTCCGGGCGACGGAGGACCTGGCGGACGAGGTGCGGCTGGGCCGCCGGCCGAAGCCGGACCTGGTGATCTGGCCGGAAAACTCCAGCGACATCGACCCGCTGCGCAACCCGGACGCGGCCGGGCAGATCGCCGCCGCGGCCACCGAGATCGGGGTGCCGATCCTCGTCGGCGCGGTCCTGCGCGGTGACGTGCCGGGCGAGGTCCGCAACGCCGGCATCCTGTGGAACCCGGTCACCGGACCCGACCTCGACCAGGTGTACGTCAAGCGGCACCCGGTGCCGTTCGCCGAGTACATGCCGCTGCGCCCGATCGCCCGGGTGGTCAGCGCGAAGGCCGACCTGGTGAGGGACATGGTCGCCGGCGACACCCCGGGCGTGGTGCGCACGCCGGCGGTCACGGTCGGCGACGTCATCTGCTTCGAGGTGGCGTACGACTCGATCGTGCGTGACACCGTCATCGGCGGCGCGCAGATCCTCGCCGTGCAGACGAACAACGCCACCTTCAACGAGGCCGAGGCCCGCCAGCAGCTGGCCATGGTGCGGCTGCGGGCAGTCGAGCACGGCCGCGAGGCGCTGATGGTGTCGACGGTCGGCGTGTCCGGATTTGTCGGCACGGCGGGCCAGGTCCACGCGTCCACCGGCTTCAACGTCAAGGCCGTGGTCCTGCGTGGCATTCACATCGGTGGACCGCGTACGCTGGCGACTCGTCTGGGGCATTGGCCGGAGCTAGCCGCGGTCGGCCTGGCCGTGCTCCTGCTGGCCCTGGCCGCGCCGATGCGCCGGCGCCGAAACGGTGACAACCCCGCCGCGCAGAACACGACGGAGGAACGGTGAGTGAGGCGAACCCGACGCCAGCGGGCTCGGAGGGATACCCGGGGATCGGACGCGTCCTCGTGGTCATCCCGACCTACAACGAGGCCGACAACATCCGCCTGATCACGGACCGGGTCCGCCGGGCGGTGCCGTCGGTCGACATCCTCGTCGCCGACGACAACTCGCCGGACGGCACCGGCGGCATCGCCGACGAGATCTCCGCCTCCGACGACCACGTCTTCGTGCTGCACCGCGCCGGCAAGGAGGGCCTCGGCGCCGCCTACGTCGCCGGCTTCGCCTGGGCGAAGAACAAGGGCTACGACGCCGTCGTCGAGATGGACGCCGACGGCTCGCACGCGCCCGAGGAGCTGCACAAGCTGCTCGACGCGCTGCGCGAGACCGACGCGGTGCTCGGCACCCGCTACATTCCCGGCGGCAGCGTGCACAACTGGCCGATCCACCGGCTGCTGCTCTCGCGCTGCGGCAACATCTACATCCGGATGGCGCTCGGCATGCCGTTCAAGGACGCCACCGGCGGCTACCGCGCCTACCGGATGCCGGTCCTCGACGCCATCGACGTCGCCGCGGTCGCGTCCACCGGCTACTCGTTCCAGGTGGAGCTCGCCTGGCGCACGTACCGGCACGGTTTCCGGATGGCCGAGGTGCCGATCACGTTCACCGAGCGCGAACACGGCGTCAGCAAGATGAGCGGCAACATCTTCAAGGAACAGCTGCTCAGGGTCACCGTGTGGGGTGCGGCGTCACGCCGCGACGCGCTGCTGGCACGACTCGGGCGAAAGCCGCGGCAGGGCTCGACCTGGCCGTGAGCGCGCACCGGCGTGTCATGCTTGACGGGTCCTGGTGACACCGGAAGGTTGTGGATGATGCGCCGAGGTCTGGCCCTGCTCCCCCTGGGGCTGCTGCTGCTCGCGGTTGCCGAGTTCGCCGTGTTCGTCGCGGTGGCGCACGCCGTCGGCTTCGGCTGGGCGCTGCTGATGATCATCGTGTCGAGCATCGCCGGGCTGATGCTGCTGCGCCGCGAGGGTGTCCGCGGCTGGCGCGCGTTCCGCGACGCCGCCGAGTCGGGCCGCCCGCCGGGCGCCCAGGTCAGCAACTCCCTGGTCGGGCTGCTGGGCGCGCTGCTGCTGGCCGTGCCGGGATTCCTCAGCGCCGCCGCCGGCCTGCTGCTGGTGCTGCCGCCGGTGCGGATCCTCGTCCGCCGCGGGGTGGAGCGCGCCACCGAACGCCGGGTCTCGTCGGCCGTCGCCGGCGACCTGTTCGGCCCCCGCCACGTGCGGGTGCACCAGTCCGACCCGCTCGCCGACCCGGCGCCGGCGGGCCCGGTGTCGGCCGGTGCTCCCGGCGAGGTCGTGCAGGGCGAGGTCGTCGAGGGAGAGATCATCCGCTAGCCCCGGGAACAGCAAATCGCCGCCCCGCGCTGCGGGACGGCGATCGGTGTTGCTGCGGTCAGCGCCCTCGACGGGTGCGAACCTCCTGCAGCCGCTCGTTGAGGATGTCCTCGAGCTCCGAGATCGACCGGCGCTCGAGAAGCATGTCCCAGTGGGTGCGCGGCGGCTTCGCCTTCTTCTGCTCCGGCTCGTTACCGTCGACCAGTCGCGCGACGCTTCCGTCGAACTTGCACTCCCAGGTGATCGGCACCTCGGCGTCGACCGCGAACGGCACCTCGAACTGGTGACCCTTGACACACAGGTACTCGCGGGTCTGCCGAGGGGCCAGCTCCGTGTTGCGGTCGGACTCGTAGCTGACTGCGCCTAGACGGCTGCCACGCAGCATGCGTTCGCCCATGATCGGCTTTCCCCTCGCTCGTGGTGCTGCTTCCGTTGGTGTAACGAAAGGGGCGGTCGCGAGATTCCTGGCGACCGCCGTGTGTGTCGGCGGTGTTAACGCAACGAGCGTAACCGCCCGGGTGCCTTATCGGCCGTCTCGGCCCCGTACTGAAGTGGACCTTGGTCCACTTTACTGGATTTTGTGAGATCTACGGATGGTGCGATGTCTGTCACCTTGGTGTCGCCGCGGTCGTTTCGGCCGCCCCCTGCGCGGGAACCGCCCGGCCGGGCCCGAGTGACGCCAGCGCCGACGCCAGGTCGCTGACCTGAGCGGAGAGCTGCGCCACCCGCGAGTGCGCGGCGTCGGCGTCGGCCGTCGCCGCGTCGTGCCGCTGCCGCATCCCGGCCAGGTCGCGCTCGGCGTCCGCCCGGACCTGCTCCAGGGTACGCCGCAGCGCCTCCGCCTCCCGCACGGCGGCGACCCGCTCCGCCTCGGCGAGCCGGGCCTGCTCGGCCGCCCGGTGCGCGTCGGCGCGGGCCGCGGCAAGCTCCGCGCGCGCGGCCTGCCCGTCGGACTCGGCCGCCGCGGCCGCGGACCGGG
>NZ_JBEZXZ010000107.1:0-29496 GCF_040638275.1 Actinoplanes sp. NPDC026623
TCGACGTAGACGACGCGCCAGGGCTCCGGGCCGAGCACCCGCAGGAAGGTGGCCGGGTTGAGGGTGCCGGCGCCGACCTCGGTGTTCATCGGCTGCACGGTCAGGCACCCCTGTGCCGTCCAATACGCCGTCAACCGGGCCAGTGCTTCCTGCATCGTGAGCATGGAGCCGGAGTCTATACGAGCTGTCCGGTTCCGATGCGGCGCACCGAGCCGTTCCTGCCTTCGGCGACACGGCGGCCGGATGGCGCCGCGCATAATTGTATTGACGCCGTCTAATTGATTTGCCGGCCCCGATTGATGCGGTGCTATTGCATTTCGCGCGGGCGTCCACCCGCTCGAGGCGAAGATCGGCGTCCGGCGGGTGTCGGGGCGATCACTCTGACGTTTCTCAACCGCGGACCGGCCCTGCCGATAGGGCCGATGTGCAGACGAGGACGGCACGGCGCCCGGCCGGGCGCCCACGCCTTATCCAACTCGCGTACCTGGTAACGGCGCTCGCCGCCTGTGTGGTGCATCTGGCGAGCCCCACCTCGGTGCGCCTGGCGATCGTGACCGCGGCCAGCGCCGCGTCGGTCGTCGGGATCACCGTGGGCCTGCGGATCAACAAGGTCGAGCAGCGTGGCACCTGGTACGTCCTGCTGCTCGGCACCGGGCTCTTCACGATCTTCAACCTCCTGTGGTTCCTGGATCTGGGCCTGGGCATCCCGGTCGGCGCCCACGGCCCGGCCGTCCTGGTACTGCAGGTCGTCGCGTACGTGTGCATCCTGAGCGCGGCCCTGCTCGTCGTGTTCCGGCACGGCGCCGGCGACCGCGGCGGCGTCATCGACGCCGCCCTGATCGGCATCGGCCTGATCACCCCGGCGTGGGAGCTTCTGCTCCGGCCGCAGTTGCAGGACGTCGGGGCGGGCGCGCCCACCCAGGCGGTCTACCTGATCAAGTTGCTGATGCTGACGGCCAGCATGGGCGCGCTGCTGCGGATCGCCCGCACGGCGGGCACCGCGCGGGTATCGCTGCGCTACTTCGTGATCAGTCTGGTCTCCACCGTGGTGAGCGTGGTCACCTCGCTGATGACCTCCCGGCCGGACAGCGACCACTACTCGCCGATCGTCGACCTGTGCGCGATCGTCGGCTACCTCGGCCTGGCCGCGGCGGCGCTGCATCCGAGCGCCAAGGAGTTCACCCAGCCCGACGGCTGGCGGCGCGGCGAACTGACGCCGGTGAAGCTGCACCATCTCGGCCTCGTACTGGCCCTCGTTCCGGTCGTCGGCAGCCTGCCGCCGCTGTTCGGCCGGACCCCCGACACGCTGCTGCTGGCGCTCGGCGCGCTGCTCGTGATCCCCCTGGTGATCATGCGAATCGGCCTGCTGGTCGCGGAACGCACGGCGGACCAGGAGGCGCTTCGCTACCAGGCACACCACGACGAACTGACCGGGCTGATCAATCGGCGCCGGTTCTTCGCCCTGCTCCAGCAGGAGACCGAACGCTGCCGCTACGGGCAGTCGCCGGGGCTGGCCGTCCTGTACTGCGACCTCAACAAGTTCAAGATCATCAACGACGAGTACGGCCACGAGGCGGGCGACCACGTCCTTCGTACCTTCGCGGAGCGGCTCACGAACACGCTGCGGGCCGACGACATCGCGGCCCGGATCGGCGGCGACGAGTTCCTGGTCCTCTGCCGCAACACCGGGTTCGCCGACGCGGAGGGCCTGCGCCGCCGGGTGGAGGACCTGGCGGTGCGACCGGTGCGGTGGGCGGGCCACGACCTCCCGCTCGGGGTGGCGGTCGGCATGGCCGCCGGCACCGGCGCCGACCTGTCGGGAGACGCCCTGGTCAAGGCCGCCGACGCCGAGATGTACGTCCGCAAGTCACCACAGCAGCCATACCCGGTGAGCCCGCAGCGCGGGCCGGCGCTGCCGGTTCCGCCGTGGGAGCCGGAACCGGTACGGGAGCCGGTGAGCGTCGGCCGGCACCGCAGCCGGCCGTGACCTTGTCCGAGAATGATTGATCACTCCGGGCCCGGCATGGCGAACAACGCGCGTCGCCGGCAGACCTCGTCGGTCGTGCCGGTCACGAGCCCGGTTTCCGCGTTCCCGCCCAAACGCCTGCGTGAGGTGGGGCGGCACGTACCAGGGCGGCGGCGGAGACGGCTCGCCCGCGCCGTCCGATGCGACCCGAGCCCGGTCGCCGGGGTGCGTCAGGTGCGGCGGTTCCCGCCAGAGCACCTGGTGGACCGGCGACCGGACACCCTGCGGCCGGTGTGTCCATTGTGGTCGCCGCCTTTGTGTCGGAGCGCCTTTGTGAACCCTTGATAAGGTGGCCCGCGTCCGGACGGCTTGACGACCTGTTCCCGGCGACGAGACGGCCGCGGGCCGCCATAGCGGGGGGAGCAGGGTGGCTCGTCAGGAGAAGGCGGTGGACCCGGCGGCCGGTCCACTCCAGGCGTTCGCCTTCGCGCTGCGCAAGGTGCGCACCGAGGCGGGCAGCCCCACCTACCGCGCACTGGCCAAGAGCGCCGGTTACAGCGCCGCCACCCTGTCCGAGGCGGCCGGCGGCACCCGCAAGCCCACCCTCGACGTGGTGCTCGCCTATGTCGGTGCCTGCCGCGGCGATGTCGACCTGTGGAGCCGGCGCTGGCACGAGCTGGAGGCCGACCTGGCGGCGGCCGCATCTGCACCCTGCCCCGCCGCGCCCGAACCGGTGATGGCCGGACCGGCACCGGCCGCCGCCGAGCCGCCCGCCCCGGTCGAAGCGGTCGCCCCGCGTGGCCGGCCGTCGCGCCGGCGACTCCTGGCCTGGGCCGCCGTGCCGGTGCTCCTGGCCGGGACCGTCGGCGTGCTGGTCGTGCGGGCGCACGACGGCTCCGGCTGCCCGGCGCAGCCGGCCGATCCGGCGTTCACCGCGGAGAGTTACGGCGGCGGGGCGCGGGTCCGCACCGGCGCGGCCCGGGACGCGCCGAGCCCCCGGACGATCCCGAGCGGGTGCACGATCGGCTTCGTCGGCTACTGCCTCGGCGAGAAGATCCACGACAACACCGGCGGCTCGCCCGACGTCCGCTGGTTCAAGCTGCCCGACGGCGACGTCATCGCGTCGGGAATCGTGCACGGCAACCCGCCGCGGGACCTCGCCGCGGTCCGGTGCGCCGACGACCGGACGCCGCCCGGCTCCATCGCGCTGACGGCGGCCGCGGACCCGGCGCAGCCGGGTACGGTGCGGCTCGCCGCGACCGGAACCCGCCTGGACATCGTGGGCTTCGCCGCCCTCTACCAGCCGGTCGAGCCGCCGACGGCGCGCCGCTGGCGCCAGGTCGGCTTCACCGAGGAGAAGGCGGACAGTGCCGGCTTCGGCGTTTCCTGGCGGGTCGGCGGGGTCGCCCCCGGGCCGGAACCGGTGCTGATCGTCGCGGTCGCCTGCCTCGGCGGCGACGGGCCGACCGGGATCCTCGACGCCCGGTCCGCCGGCCCGGGCCGGCCCGGCACGAGGTTCGCGCCGGTCTCGCTGACCGCCGCGCAGCGCACCGAGGCCGCGACCGCGGCCTGCTCCTACCCGGCGTAGCTGGGCGCCGGGCGTCATCGGGTCGACCGCCGGGTTCGGCCCCGGCGCGGGCGGGTTTGATTGATTTCCCGTCCGCCCCGTCGAGATCAATCAATGCAGCCGCTAAAAAGATCTTCAGTCGAGCGTGCTGTGCGGCGCTTACGTCGAGAGGATCCGGATTGAAGACCAGAACTACGAAGCTCAAGAGGCTGGCCCAGGTCGGCCTGGCGCTGGCGGCGAGCGCGATCATGGTCGCCGGTACGGAGGGTTCCGCCGCCGCGAGCGGGCTGAACGTGAGTGTCAGCAAGGCCTGGGGCCTGTCGACGTTCTACCCGGACGGTGACTGGCTCTACGTCTACGACCTGGATGCCGACGGCTACTCGGTGTACGCCAAGATTCAGAGCCTGATCTGCGCGAACGCCAACTGCGACCTGTACAAGTGGCACGACCTGCGCACCGGCTGCTACGACACCACCAGCATCGGCGACAACGGTTCCGCGATCCGCCAGTGCAACTACGACATCGCCGAGAACCTCACCGTGCGGGTGTGTGAGATCCGCTCCTCGGATGGGGTCGAATACGGCACCTGGTCCTGCAGCGACGAGACCAAGTCCTGATTCAAAGGCCGGCGGGCGCCCCGCGCTAGCCGGGAAGACGCGGATTCGTCCGGATACCGCCCCCGGTATCCGGACGAGTCTCAACCGGGGTCGCCGGTCGCCGATAGGTGTGGCTGACCGTGCCGTCCGCTGGAAGGGTTCCCCGGTGAACCGTCGTTCGGGCATTCTCTGCGCCGCCGCTGCCCTCGTGCCGCTCGTGCTGACCGGCTGCGGCCCGTCCCCGGCCGGCGGCACCGGCCCGGACGTGGCCGCCGGGGCGAGGCCCGCCGGGCAGAGCTGGATCGTCGTGGCGACGGGAGCCGCACGGCCGGCACCATCCGCCTCATCCGCCTCGTCCGCCTCGCCCGCCTCGCCCTCCCCGTCCGCGAAGGCCGAGGCTCCGCCCCGGGCCGTCCCCGCGCCGCCCTCCCCGAAGCCCGGCGTGCGGCCCAAGGAGCAGGACTGCGTCAAGTCCCACCCGCTGGGCCGGATCGAGATCGCGACGGTGCGGCTCGGCCGCACGAACGCGACCGTCGGCTGGTATCACCCCGGCGACTCCTCCGTCATCGCCTACCGGGTCGCGGCCCTCTCCCAGGAGCTCGTGGTCGGCCGGCAGCCGGAACTCACCTGGACCGTGGTCAAGCCGGGTGTGGGCTGTCACGAGATGACGGCGGACGTGAGCGGCCTGCGGCCGGGTCACGCGTACGTCTTCGTCGTCAACGCGGTCCGGATGCGGCTCTCCCAGGTGAGCGCCTACAACGTGACCGTCGCCCGCTCGCGCGCCGTGATGACCGACGGCTGAGCCCGCAACACAATCATCTCCTTGAATGGATGGAAACAATCCCGTAGCATCCTCGGCACACGATTGTGAACGTTCACATCGTCTTAAAGTGGATCATTACGGCGCTCTGCTATTCGGAGGTTTCCATGTCGTCCATGCCTGTCAGCCGACGCCGGCTGCTGCAAGCCGCCGGCACGGGGGCGCTGGTCTCCGCGGCCGGTGTCGGGCCGTTCGGCGCCGGCCCCGCCGCCGCGGCCGTCGTGCCGCCGGTGCGGCCGGACCTTGGCGTCTCGGCGTACCCGTTCCCGCTCGGCCAGGTGCGGCTCACCGCCGGCCGGTGGCTGGACAACCAGAACCGGACGCTGAGCTACCTGCGGTTCGTCGACGCCGACCGGCTGCTCTACAACTTCCGGGCCAACCACCGGCTGTCCACCAACGGCGCCGCCGCGACCGGCGGCTGGGACGCGCCGTCGTTCCCCTTCCGCACCCACATGCAGGGCCACCTGCTGACCGCCTGGGCGCAGGCCGCCGCGGTGCTCGGCGACACCACCTGCCGCGACAAGGCCAACTACATGGTGGCCGAACTGGCCAAGTGCCAGGCCAACAACGGCGCCGCCGGCTTCGGCACCGGATACCTGTCCGGGTTTCCGGAGTCCGACTTCACCGCCCTCGAGGCGCGGACCCTGACGAACGGCAACGTGCCCTACTACTGCGTTCACAAGACCCTTGCCGGCCTGCTCGACGTGTGGCGTCACCTCGGCAACGTCCAGGCCCGTGACGTGCTCCTCGCGCTGGCCGGCTGGGTCGACACCCGCACCGCGCGGCTGAGCTCCAGCCAGATGCAGGCCATGCTCGGCACCGAGTTCGGCGGCATGAACGAGGTGCTGGCCGACATCTACCAGCAGACCGGGGACGGGCGCTGGCTGACCGTGGCCCAGCGGTTCGACCACGCCGCGGTGTTCAACCCGCTGGCCTCCAATCAGGACCAGCTCAACGGCCTGCACGCCAACACGCAGGTGCCGAAGTGGGTCGGCGCGGCCCGGGAGTACAAGGCCACCGGTACGACCCGCTATCGCGACATCGCCGCCAACGCCTGGCGGATCGCCACCGGCGCGCACACCTACGTGATCGGCGGCAACAGCCAGGCCGAGCACTTCCGTGCCCCGAACGCGATCGCCGGCTACCTCACCAACGACACCTGCGAGCACTGCAACTCCTACAACATGCTGAAGCTGACCCGGGAGCTGTGGCAGATCGATCCGAGCCGGGCCGACTACTTCGACTTCTACGAGCGGGCCCTGCTCAACCACGTCATCGGGGCGCAGAACCCGGCCGACGGCCACGGCCACGTCACCTATTTCACGCCGCTGAACCCCGGCGGACGCCGGGGCGTCGGCCCCGCCTGGGGCGGCGGCACCTGGTCCACCGACTACAACAGCTTCTGGTGCTGCCAGGGCACCGGCGTCGAGATCAACACGAAGCTGATGGACTCCATCTACTTCTACAACGACACCACGCTGACGGTGAACCTCTACGCGGCGTCGGTGCTGACCTGGACCCAGCGCGGCATCACGGTCACCCAGAGCACCACGTACCCGGTCAGCGACACCACGACGCTGACGCTGTCCGGCACCATGAGCGGATCGTGGAGCATCCGGCTGCGGATACCGTCGTGGACCACCGGCGCGACCATCAGCGTCAACGGGACCGTGCAGAGTGTCACGGCGACGCCCGGCAGCTACGCCACCGTCACCCGGACCTGGGCGGCCGGGGACACGATCACGGTGACGCTGCCGATGCGGGTGGTCATGCGGGCCACGAACGACAACGCGAACATCCAGGCGATCACGTACGGCCCGGCCGTGCTCTGCGGAAACTACGGCAGCACCACGCTGTCCGGCCTGCCCACGCTGACCGTCTCGAGCATCACCCGGACCGGCACCGGCAGCCTGGCGTTCACCGCCACCGCGAACGGGTCCACGGTGAACATCGGCCCGTTCCACGACGCGCAGGGCTTCAACTACGCGGTCTACTGGAACACCGGCGCCGCGGCCGCCACCTACAAGCTGGTCAACGTCGGCAGCGGCCTGGTGCTCGGCATCCAGGACATGTCCACCGCCGACGGCGGCCTGGCCCTGCAGTGGGACGACAGCGGCACCGCCGACCACAACTGGGCCATGGTGACCGACGGCTCCGCGGTCAGGTTCCGCAACGTCAACAGCGGCAAGGTCCTCGGCGTGGAGAACATGTCCACCGCGGACAATGCCCGGGTGCTGCAGTGGTCCGACAACGGCACCGCCGACCACCGCTGGACCCTGATCGACAACGGCGACGGCACGTACCGGATCCGCAACGTCAACAGCGGCAAGCTGCTCGCCATCCTCAACGGCTCGGCCACCCGCGGCGCCCAGGCCGTTCAGGACCCCGACAACGGCAGCGCGGACAACCGCTGGCGCCTGGTGCGCCTCACCTGACGCCGGCGCCGCCGCCGGTCGGTCCGATAAGAACGATCGGCGGCGGTGTGGCGCGACGGACAACGAGTGCGAGACTCGGTATGCGGGAGGCCGCATCATGTGCGGTGTTCATCGAAGGGGACCTCCGGGAGGTTTCCACCGTGATTGGAGACCGATGGCGACCGTGTTGGTTGTCGATGACGATCCGATCAGCCGGGACTTTCTGCGGACCTTGCTGGGCTACCGGGGGCATCAGGCCTGCGAGGCCGCCGACGGCGACGCCGCGCTGATGCTCGCCCGCCGGCGGCTGCCGGACGCGGTGATCACCGATGTCATGATGCCGAACCTGGACGGCTACGAACTGGCCCGGATGCTGCGCAGTCAGCCGACGACCAGCCACATACCCATCGCGTTCAGCACCGCGCACTACGGCCACGAGGAGATCGAGCCCATGGCCCGCGCCTGCGGGGTCCGGGATGTGATCTTCAAGCCGGCGCAGCCCGGCATGGTGCTGGCGACGATCGACGCCCTGCTGGGCGCCGAGAGCCTCGCCGAGCCGGACCAGGCCGGCGACCTCGCCGCCGCCGACGCCGCCGCCACGGCGGGCCGGCAATCCGGGCAGCCCGCCGACGACCTGACCGAGCAGTGGCGGTCGCTGGCCGCGGACTTCGCCGACCGGCTGGAGGAGACCCACCAGCTCACCCAGTCCGGCACCTGGGACCTCGACTCGGAGGCGGGCCTGATCGTGCTGTCGATCGGCCTGCGCGACCTGCTCCGGCTCCCCTCGGCCCGGGTGCGCCTCGACCAGCTTCGCCAGCGGGTGCATCCCGAGGACCTCGCCCGGTTGCTGACCATCGCCGGGAACACCTGGCGCACCGGCGTGCCCAACCTCGCCGAGGTGCGCGTCGCGGACATGGACGGCGCGGTGCACGAACTGATCGTGTCCTGCCGGACGGCCGGGCCCGGACGGCAGCAGGCGCAGACGCCCCGGGTCGTGTGGGGGGTCGCGCAGGACGTCACCGAGGTACGCCACGCCCAGCGCGCCCACCTGCAGGCCCAGACGCAGTGGCACGCGGAACGCCGCGCCGTCGACTCCTTCCACCGCGCCGTGCTGCCGCAGACGCTGCCGATGGTCGACGGCGCGAGCCTGGGCGCGGTCTACCTGGCCGCACCCGAACGCCTGGACGTCGGCACCGGCTGGTACGACGTGCAGCAGATCTCCGGCGACCGGATCCTGCTGTCGGTCGGTGAGGTGGCCGGCCACGACCAGCCGGCGGCCGCCGCCATGGCGCCGATCCTCGCGGCGCTGCGCGCCTACGCCTTCGAGGACCCCGACCCGGCCCGGCTGCTGACCCGGCTCAACCGGCTGCTGGCCGGCAACCTGCCGGGCGACACGTTCGTCACCACCGTCGTTGCGATCTACGACCCCGACACCGGCGGCGTGTGCATCGCGAACGCCGGTCATCCCGTACCCCTGATGGTCATGCCGCGCAGCGGCGGGGTGCCGGCGGTGGCCCTGCTGAGGCAGCGCGGCCCGGCGCTGGGGCTCTTCCCCGACGCCGAGTTCACCGGGCAGCACCTGACCATGGGGCCGGGCGCGGTGCTGTGCGCTTACACCGACGGCCTGACGGACCGGCACAGCGAGCCGGCGGCGGGCGACGCGCTGCGGCTCCCGCACGCCGTCGTGCGGGCGCTCGCCGAACTCGCGGCCGACCAGCCCTATCCGCCGCCGGACGCGCAGGACCTCGCCGAGCAGATCGTCAGGGAGGTGCTCGGCGGCGACTCGCCGGACGACGACGCCTGCGTCGCCGTCCTCTGGACCGCCGAAGGAGCCTAAGCCGCCCTGCTCAGCGAGTCGTCGACGACCCGGAGCAGGTCCTCGATCTCGTACGGCTTGGTCAGGCAGCACCGCGCACCCTGCGCCAGGAGCCGGAGGTGGACCGAGGGGTCGGTCTCGCCGCTGACCACGACCACCGGGATGCCGCTGGTGGCGGGGTCGGCGCGAAGCTGCGCGAGGACCTGCTCGCCGCTGATGTCGGGCAGCGTGAGGTCGAGCAGCACCAGGTCCGGGTGCAGCCGGCCGGCGCTGTCCAGGCCGGAGCGGCCGTCCGGTGCGGAGCCGAACACCACCTCGGGCCGGCAGGCGAGGATCCGCTCGACGAGGATCGTGTTGATGGCACTGTCGTCGATGTAGAGCACGGTCCCGGTCACCGCGGCACCCTCGGCGTTCCCGGTCGGATCGATTGACACCCGGTTACCTCAGTTCGTCGCCGTTGACGTGGTGGTGTGAGCGTCCAGGACGGCGCGGACCGTCCGGGTGATTCCCGTGGCCGTGTAGGGCTTCTCCAGGAAGGCGACGCCGGGGTCGTCCCGGGTCGTGGGGGTGAGCACGCCGTGGGTGTGCGCCGAGGTGAAGATCACCGGGAGGCCGGGCAGCATGGCGGTGATCCGGTCGGCGAGCTGCTGGCCGTTCATGCCCGGCATGATGACGTCGGTGACCAGCAGGCTGATCTCCGGGTTCCTTTGCATGATCCGGAGAGCGTGGTGGCCGTCGACGCCGGACAGCACCCGGTATCCGGCGGTGCGCAGTATCCGCTCGGTGAGCGTGCGGACGGCGTGGTCGTCCTCGATGAACAGGATCGTCTCGGTGCCCGTCGCGAGCCGCTGCGGCACCAGGTCCGGCGCGGGCCCGACGGGCAGCTCCGCCGTGGTCATCGGCAGGTACACCTCGACCGAGGTGCCCAGCCCCGGACGCGTATTCACCTGGATGCTGCCGCCGGCCTGGGTCACTATGCCGTAGACGGTGGACATTCCCAGGCCGGTGCCCTTGCCCTGCTCCTTCGTGGTGAAGAACGGCTCGAAGATGCGGGCGGCCACCTCCGCCGACATGCCGCAGCCGGCGTCGTCGACGGTGATCAGGGCGTACTCGCCGGGCTGGGCGCCGAGCTGGGCGGCGTCGTCGGCGTCGACCTCGACACGGTCGGTGGCGATGGTCAGGGTCCCGCCGTCGGGCATCGCGTCGCGGGCGTTGACGGCGAGATTGACGAGCACCTGCTCCAGCTGGCCCGGATCGACGCGTACGTGCAACGACGTGGTCGCCGCCCGCACCACCAGCTCGACGTCCTCGCGGATGAGCCGGTGCAGCATCCCCTCGACCCCCGTGACGAGCCCGACGACGTCGATGACGCGCTCCTCGGCCGTCTGGGTCCGGGAGAAGGCCAGCAGCTGCCGGGTCAGCGCGCCGGCCCGGGTCGCCGCCTCGCGGATCATGGTGAGGTCGCGGGCGGCCGCCTCGTCGGCCCGGGCGAGCAGCAGGGCCGCGTACCCGTCGATGACGGTCAGCAGGTTGTTGAAGTCGTGCGCCACCCCGCCGGCGAGCTGACCCACCGCGTCGAGCTTCTGCGCCTGGCGCAGCTGCGCCTCGATGTTCTTCTGCGCGGTCACGTCGGCGACCATCGCGAGCACGCCGCCGTCGTCGACGCGCGCCGTCAGGGCGACCTGCGCGCACATCACCTGGCCGTCGGCGCGGTGCAGCGCGAGCTCGACCCGGCGGGTCCCGCCCTCGGCGGCGCCGGCCAGCTCCCGCTCGACGACGACCCGGTCGGCCTCGGTCACCAGGCTCGTCATCGCCGCGCCCGACAACTCGGCCGGCGGCCGGCCCAGCATCGCGGCGAACCGCCCGTTGGAGTAGCTGATCCGCCCCTCGCGGTCGAGCAGCAGCACGCCCTCGCTCGTGGTCTCCACGATGCCGCGGTAGCGCTCCTCGCTGGCGCGCAGGGTGGCCTCGGCCGCCTGCCGCAACCGTAGGTCCTCGAACACCGCCGCGCCGCGCACCAGCGCCGGGAACCGGCCGCGCAGCGTCCAATACCAGACCGCGACCCCGGCGGTGACGACGTCCCAGCTCGCTATGGAGGGACTCCCGAACGCGTGGCGCATCGCCAGCCCCGAGTGCATGCTCGGGTCCAGGTAGGGGAGCATCAGATGCGCGGTGTGTGCACCGTGGTGCACCGCGCAGCTGAAGAAGATCGCCGCGGTCGCCAGCCCGAGCGGATTGTTTCGCCACTGCCCGGATTGCCACAGCCCGCGCCCGATGGCGAATGAGATCGCCAGATAGGCGCCGAGAATGACCGCGTTGGCCAATGCGGTCAGCTGCCACCACTCCATGGTTCGCACACCACCCGACCACGCAGACAGACCGACCATTCCCGGCCGGGTCAAGCCCACACCTTATCCACCCGCGGGGACATCGACCATCACCTGATCGGAGTACACCTCCAATTCAGCTGACCACCATCCACTGAGGACTTACAAATCGTCGGCCTTGGCCGGGCGCGACAAATCGTTGATCAGTGACAGCAGTTGGCGGGCGCTCTCCTGCACGAGCTCGAGCTGGCGCTCCTGCTCGGCGTTGAGGGGGCCCGGGAGGCGCAGCAGCAGGGTGCCGGTGAAGCCGATGACGGCCTGCAGCGGGGTGCGCAGCTCGTGGCTGGTGCGGGAGGTGAGGACGCCCTGCGTGACGGCGGCCGGCGGCCGTTGCGCGTCGTCGGCGCGGGCGCTGGTGGCGATTCCGACGATCTTCCCCGCGCCGTCGGCGATGGGGGAGACCCGGATCCGGACCGCGACGGTGCTCCCGTCGCGGCGGATCCGTTCGGTCGCGTACGCGTCGATCCGCTCGCCGCGGACGAGCCGGCGCACGACATCGGCCTCGCCGGCCCGGTGCCCGGGCGGGCAGAGCCGGTCGGCGCGCCTCCCGACGATCTCTTCGGCGCGATAGCCGTAAAGCCGTTCGGCGGCCCGGTTCCACGTGGTCACCACGCCGTCGAGCGTCACGCCGACGATCGCGTCGTGCGAGGAACGGACGATGTCCGCGAGCCCGGCGTCGTCCCCGGCAGCCGGCGCGGTCGCCGCGGCAAACCGGGCCTCACCCGCGGGCCACCCCAAGCGGTCGCCGGGCGCGTTCATATTCGAATCCGCAAGAGAAGTCCTCGCACCAGGGCCGGCAAAATGACCATGTGAAAGGCCTTCCGTCGAGCCGTCCAGCTTTTTGCAGCAAATAGGCTAACCCGGCGACTTTGGAGCGCACAAGGGACGACCGGCCCTGGACAATTGTGCCGCCCGTGGGCCCGGGAGCGACGATATCGCCGTTCCCGGGCGCCCGGCCACTACCCGAAAATCGAGGTGACCCACTCGGGGTGGTCGATGAACGGGTTGCGATTGTGCTGGTAACTGCTGTAGATCAGTTCGTTGCGCCGCATCTCGAACGCGTCCGGCGGGTCCTGCAGGTTCCACTGCCGCAGCGCGGAGAGCCGGCCGATCCGCGGTGCCGTGCCGCTGCCGGTGACGTCATCGACCTCGAGGTTGGGATAGGAGTCGCCGCCCTCGTAACGCACCGCCATGTAGAAGATCATTCGCGCGACGTCGCCCTTGACCGAGGCCCGCGGCTCCCACGAGTCGGCGTCGCTCCGGTTGCCCGGCGCGTCCGCGACGGTGGTGCCGCCGGCGTCGAAGTCCTTGTTGTCCCGCTCGGCGTTGACGTGCACGTCCTCCGGGCGAAGGTGGTGCAGGTCGGTGCCGGGCCCCGCGGCGGTGCCGAAGTCGCCGTGCGACTTCGCCCAGACGTGCTCACGGTTCCAGTCACCGAGGTCGCCGCCGTTGAGCGACTTCGACCGGCTGATCCCGGAGTAGAGCAGGATCACGTTCGCGGAGTTCGAGGGGTCCTGGTCGGTGACCTTGAGCGCGTTCCAGACCCCGTCGTACGACAGCGTGGTCACCCCGCTGGAGATGATGCCGTGCAGCGCGCTCTTGAGCGCGGCGCCGGACTTGCCGGCCGCGGCCGCGTAGTAGCCGGTAGGCGGCGCCGCGGTGCCGGTCGGTGTCGGGGTCGGGGTGCTTCCGCCACTGCCGAGCGTCATCGCGGTCGGCGACTTGAGGCCCGCGTGCGTGAAGTACGCGGTCAGCGTGCCGGTCACGGTGAGCGCGTCCCCGGTCAGGCTCGGGTTGCTCTGCAGCCCGAAGCTCGCCCGGTAGGCGCTGGTGATCTGCACGTACAGCATGTCGCCGGTGTCGGTCTCGCTGCTGCTGTCGGCGATCGCCAGCGCGGTGTCGCCGGTGAAGTTGCTGAAGAGCACCGTGTTGGTGGCGGTGGGCTGGCCGACGATGTAACCCTTGACCGTGCCGGTGCCGCCGCTCTGGCCGCTGATCGCCTGCGCGACGGTCATCGTGGCGGCGGCCGCCGGCCGCATCGCGGGCGTGGTGCCGGCCGGCGCCCGGAGCATCGGGACGGCCAGGGCCAGCAGGCCCAGCAGGGCGGGCATCGACAGCGCGACAGCGCGCCGATGCGACGAAAGTCCGGACATCTCTGCTCCGTTCACCAGGCACATCGACGAATATCAGCAGTATGGGAGAACGGCTCGCGGAGCGTCCCATACCAGGTTCGTCATAAGGCCGGGCGCCGGGGCCGCTCAGGACGGCCGCGGGAGGTCTGTCATCGGGCACGAAGTTCACGGAAGAACTCGCGCACGTCGCCGACCAGGAGGTCGGGCGCCTCCAGGGCGGCGAAGTGCCCGCCGCGGCCGAACTCGCTCCAGTGCACGACGTTGTGGTCGCGCTCGGCGAGCCGCCGGATGGTGAGGTCGTTGGGGAACACCGCCACCCCGGTCGGCACCGACGAGCGCGGCCGGGCCCGCCCCCAGTCGCCGGCCTCCCAGCCGCCGTCGGGCAGCACGTCCGGCCAGCGGGTGTCGGCGAGCCGGTGCCGCAGGTCGTCGAGGTGATCCTGGGGGATCTCGATCCGGAGACCTCCGCCCGGCTGCTGCGCCTGCTCTCGCTGCTGCAGACGCCCGGCGACCGGACCGGGTGCGACCTGGCACAACGCCTCGAGGTGGACGTGCGTACCGCGCGGCGCGACATCCAGAAGCTGCGCGAACTCGGCTACCCGGTGCACGCCACCCCCGGTGCGGCCGGCTACCGGCTCGGCGCCGGAACGAAGCTGCCGCCGCTGCTGCTTGACGACGAGGAGGCCGCGGCCGTCGCCATCGGGCTGCGCACCGCCGCCGGCGCCACGACGGCACCGAGTCGTTGCGCGACACCGAACCACACCGGCTCGTGCACTCCGGGCGCCGCTGGTACCTGCTGGGCTGGGACACCGACCGGTGCGACTGGCGCACCTATCGCGCCGACCGGATCCGTCCCCGGGCGCCGGCCGGCCCGCGCTTCGCGCCCCGGCCGGCACCCGACGCGGACCTCACCGGCTACCTCGCGCACGGCGTCTCCACGGCCCCCTACCGCTACCAGGCCCGGATCACGCTGCGGGTGCCCGCCGAACGCATCCCGCACACCGTCGGCGTGATCGAGGCGGTCGACCCGCACACCTGCCTGCTGCACACCGGATCCGACTCGCTCGACGAGATCGCCGTCTACGTCGCGTCGTTCGGGTTCGGCTTCCGGGTCCACGGCCCGCCCGAGCTGATCGCGCACCTCCGGGACCTCGCCGCCCGCCTCACCGAGGCCGTCGGCTGATCCGGAAAATCGATCGCGGTGCCGCGCGCGATCCCATAGCCTTCGGTCCTCTGCTCGGCGAGGAGGTCCCGATGACATGCATGGTCTCCAGCGAGGTGGCCGTTTCCGCTACGACCCGTGAGTTCGCCGCGATCTGAACGCCCGCCGCGAACTCCCTGCCTCGTAGCGGCACCGCCGGCCGCGGTCTTCTCCGCGCCGCCGGCTCGCGGCGCCGTCATCCGGCGCCGTATCACCGCTTACCGCGCTGACACGAGGAGAAATTCGTGGTTTCCGCATCGTCCTCCGAGCCGCTCGCCGCGGCCGAGGGCGGACCCAGTCATGTCATCCGAATCGGCGGGACGATCAAGCGTCCCGCCCGGCCCTGGACGGTCACCGTCCACGCCCTGCTGCGCCACCTCGAGGACGTCGGATTCGCCGGCGCGCCGAGGGTGGTGGGCGACGGCATCGACGCCGCCGGCAACGAGGTGCTGACCTATGTCGAGGGCGGCATCGCCCATCCGCACGCCTGGTCCGACGAGGGCATCGTGCAGGTGGGAACGCTGCTGCGCGATCTGCACACCGCCACGGCCGGCTTCCGGCCGCCGCCGGACGCGGCGTGGCAGCCCTGGTGGATGCATCACCAGGGCCCGGATTCGGTGATCGGCCACTGCGACGCCGGACCGTGGCACACCGTAGCCCGCGACGGCCGGCCGGTGGCGTTCATCGACTGGACCCTGGCCGGGCCGGTCGACCGCCTGGACGAGGTCGCCGCCGCCGCGTGGTGGCACGCGCAGTTGCACGACGACGACGTCGCCGAACGGCACCACCTGCCGGACGCGGCCACCCGCGCCGGGCAGTTGCGGCTGTTCCTCGACGGCTACGGGCTGCACCGGGCCGGCCGGCGGGATCTGGTCGGCAGAATGATCGAGTTCGCGATCCGGGACTGCGCCGCTGAGGCGGCCGGTGCCGGCATCACCCCGGACTCGACCGATCCGGCGCCGTTGTGGGCGCTGGCCTGGCGGGCCCGCGCCGCCGGGTGGATGATCCGCCACCGCAACCTGCTCGAACGGGCCGTCACGGCCTAACAGGGCACGGCCGGGGCCGCCGAGCGTCGGCGGCCCCGGCCTCCACCGGCGCAGTAGTGTCACGACGGCGCGCCGCACTCGCCCGGTCCGTGCGGGCGCCGGGCGAATGGAGCTGTCGTGGTCGAGGACGCGAGACGATCGCCGTGGATTCTGGAGATCTCCTGGGGGCGCATCGACGTGGAGGGCCTCGGGGTGGTCAAGGACGCCAAGCTCCATCCCGGGGGCGGCCGGGCGTGGGACTGGGCGGAGACCGGCACGCGGCACAGCCCCGGCATCCAGCCCGCCGACGTCGAGGAGCTGCTGCTGCACGGCGCCACCGCCGTCGTGCTCTCCCGCGGCATGGATCTGCAACTGCGGGTGGGCCGGGAGGTGCTCGAATTCCTCGAGAAGCGTGACGTCACGGCGTACGTCGCCGAGACGAGGGAGGCGGTACGGATCTATACCGAGCTGGCGGCGACCCAGCCGGTCGGAGGGCTGTTCCACTCGACCTGTTGAGGCCGGTCGTGTCGTACCCGCCGCCTAGTCTCGGCCGATGACCGTGCATCTGTCGCGCGCCGACGCGCGCCGCCTCGCCGTCCGGGCCCAGTTGCTGGACGCCCACCGGCCGGACGGGATGTTCGACGTGGTGCGCCGCTTGACGATGCTGCAGAACGATCCGGCCTCGGCCGTCGCGCCCAGCGCCGATCTGGTGCTGTGGAGCCGTCTCGGCTCCTCCTACTCCCCGGCGCAGTTGCGCGACGCCATCGACGAGCAGGCCCTGCTGGAGCTGCGCGGCATGATCCACCCGGCGGAGGACCTCGCGCTCTACCGGGCCGAGATGGCCGAGTGGCCCGGGCGCCCGCCGCTGCCCGACTGGGCGGAGGGGCTGCGCGAGTGGGTCGACGTCAACAACGGTTGCCGGCTCGACGTCCTCTCCCGGCTGCGCGCCGACGGGCCGCTGACCACCCGGGAGCTCCCCGACACGTGCGTGATCCCGTGGCGTTCGTCCGGCTGGACCAACAACCGCAACATCACCAAGATGATCGACTTCCTGGTGCAGCGCGGCGAGGTCGCGGCCGCCGGCCGGCGCGGCACCGATCGGCTGTGGGACCTGGCCGAGCGCGTCTACCCGGACGAGGCGGTGCCCTACGAGCGGGCGCTGGGCCTCCGCGAGCAACGGAGACTGCGCGCGCTGGGCATCGCCCGCGTCGGGGCGCCGTCGACCCGGGGCGGCGTGGAGCCCGCCGGCGAGCCGGCGGTGGTCGAGGGCGTGAAGGGCCGGTGGCGGGTCGACCCGGAGCTGCTGGACACCGCCTTCGCCGGCCGCGTCGCGCTGCTGTCCCCACTGGACAGGCTGGTCTACGACCGCAGGCGCACGGCCGAGCTGTTCGAGTTCGACTACCAGTTGGAGATGTTCAAGCCGGCCGCCAAGCGCCGCTGGGGCTACTGGGCCCTGCCGATCCTTTATGAGGACCGGCTGGTCGGCAAGCTCGACGCCACCGCCGACCGCAGGGCCGGGGTGCTGCGGGTGGACGCGATCCACGAGGACGGCCCGTTCACCCCGGCGATGGCCGCCGGGGTGCGGCACGAGATCAAGGAACTGGCGGGCTGGCTCCGGCTGGACCTCGTCCTGGCCACCTGACCCCGCTCCCGGCCGGAGCGGCCGGGCTCAGGGCGCGGTGGCGGTGGCGAACACGCGACGCAGCGAGTCGAACTGCTCCAGCGAGCGCCGGCCCTCCTCCTGCAGTGACCTCACCGCCGCGTCGGGGTCGGCCGCCGCGACCGCCGCCTGCCACACCGCCCGCTCGGCCTCGCGCCACTGCGGCCGGTCGTGCACCTCGACGTCGACGAAGCCGGCCTGCGGCAGGTCCCGCGCCAGGTCCACCGCGCGGATGCGCGGCGGAACCCGCCCGTCCGACGGATCGACGGCCTCCCAGCAGGTCAGCGCGAGCCGCCCGCCGGAGCTCAGCAGCCGCCGGAACTCGAGCAGCGCGGCGAGCGGCGGCTCGCCGAACTGCACCGCGTCCACGCACATCAGTCCATCCGCGACACCCGTGGGCAGGCCGGCCGCGAGCAGGGTCCCGACCTGGAATTCGGCTCGGCCGGCGGGCAGCCACGCGGCGCCGGCCAGCCTGGCGTGCTCCACGACCACCGGGGAGAAGTCCACCCCGACCAGGCGGGCGCCGGCGCGGCGGGCGACCTCGATGCCGTACCCGCCGCGCCCGCAGGCGATGTCGAGCAGCAGGCCGTCGACGGGCAGGCGCAGCTCCTCGGCCAGCTCGGCGACGCCCGGCCAGGTGAGGATGCCGGTGACCTGGTGGTCGGGGGGCAGCCCGAGGGCGCGGGCGATGATGGCGTCCCGGGCGGGCGAGGCCGCCATGTCCGCGTACCACTTGTCGAAGTAGGCGGCGGCCGGCTTTTCCAATGTCATGCGGGCATTATTCCGGCGCGCCGCCACCGCCGGGTACTTCCGCTGTTTGAGTACGGCGACTCAGGACCGGCGGCGGCGGTCCCAGCAGGCTGTGTCCAGCAAGCAGCCCCCGCCCGGACAGACCACTCGGAGAATGTCGTGACGAACCAGCCACCGCCCTCGGCCAAGCCCACCCCCGCCTTCGTCGGCGCCTCCTGGGCGGTGCTGATGCTCGGCGTCGTGTCATTCGCCGCCGGATTGTGGAACGCCACGATGGCCAGCAGCGAGAAGGGCTTCTACGCCGCCGTCCTGGTGCTGGGCCTGTTCGCCGCCGTGTCGCTGCAGAAGTCGGTGCGCGACCGGGCCGAGGGGCTGCCGGTGTCGGCGTTGTATCTGGGGCTGTCGTGGTCGGTGGTCGCCCTGGGGATACTGATGCTGGTGGTCGGCCTGTGGAACAGCGGGCTGGCGCTCAGCGAGAAGGGCTTCTACGGCCTGGCCTTCGCGATGACGCTGTTCGCCGCGGTCGCGGTGCAGAAGAACGTGCGCGACACGCTGCAGTTCCGGGCGCCGTCCCGGCCGGCCGCCCTCGCGAACGCGACGGCCACGGACCACATGAACGGCATCGTCACCGGCTACCCGCGCGGGGACTGACGAACCCGGGCGGCCGTCACGGCCGGCGCAGGCCGTCGGTCAACACGGTGAGGTAGGCGTCGGTGAGCCCCTCGGCGGGGGCCGGGGTCCGCGCGATCGCGTAGGCGGTCCGGCCGATCAGCGTGGTGACCACGGCCGGGTCCAGGTCGGTACGGATCGCGCCCTCGGCCTGGGCACCCGTGATCATTTCGTGCACGACCGCCACCAGTTCCGTCCGCAGGGCCGTCACCGCGGGCAGGTCCACGCCCTCCAGGTACGCGTTGACGCCGTGATGCGCCGACTGGAACGCGATCAACTCCTCGAGGAAGGGCCGCAGGGCCCGCACCGGACCGAGTTGCGCGAGCAGTTCCGTGCCGCACCGCACCACCGGTTCGAGCAGCCCGGACACCGCCGCGTCGAGCAGGGCGTCCTTGCCGCCGAAGGCCCGCACGACGGTTCCCGCGCCCAGGCCGGCCCGCTTGGCGATGGCCTCGACGGTCGGCGCGGTGCCCGGCTCGGCCAGCAGGCCGGTGGCCGCCTCCAGCGCCAGTTGCCGGTTGCGCACGGCGTCCGCCCGGCGGGCACCGCCTTCGGGAGTTGACATCTGGAACGCCTCTTCCACATAATCAAATGGAACACAAATTCCATTTACCGTACCGTAGGAGGGGCCCGAATGAACGAGCGGATCCTGATCTCGGGCGCGAGCATCGCCGGCCTGACCGCGGCGCACTGGCTGGCCCGATACGGTTTCCGGCCCACCATCGTCGAACGCGCGCCGGGGCTGCGCGGCGGCGGCAACGGGGTCGACCTGCGCGACCTGGCCGTCGACGTCGTCGACCGGATGGGGCTCCTGCCGCGCGTCCGCGCGGCCCGCGCCGACGTGCGGGGCATGAGGTTCGTCGACGCCGGCGACCGGACGGCCGCGCGCATCGACATCACCGGCGCCACCGAGGTGGAGATCATGCGCGGCGACCTGGTCGCCCTGCTGCACGAGAAGACCGGCGTCGAGTACGTCTTCGGCGACTCCATCCGGCACCTGGAGCAGGACGACGACGGCGTGACGGTCGCGCTCGACCGCGCCGGCGACCGCCGCTTCGACCTGGTCATCGGCGCCGACGGCCTGCACTCCAACGTCCGCCGGCTGGCCTTCGGCCCCGAATCGCGGTACCTGCGGCACAAGGGCCACTACGTCGCGTTCGCCGACGCCCCCGCGGCACTGGGCGAGGACGGCTGGGTCACCATGTACAACCTGCCGGGCAGGATGGCCGGCATCTACCGCTCCCGCAACCACGCCCAGGCCAAGGCCTACTTCATATTCCGCTCCGGCCCGCTGGCCCACGACCACCGCGACATCGAGCAGCACCGGCGCCTGATCCGCGAGGCGTTCGCCGGCGAATCCTCCTGGCGGATCGGTGAGTTGCTCGCGACGGCGCTGGCCGACCCGGACCTCTACTTCGACGCGCTCAGCCAGGTCCACATGGACACCTGGTTCTCCGGCCGGGTGGCGCTGGTGGGCGACGCCGCCTGGTGCGCATCGCCCGCCTCCGGCGCCGGCGCCGAGTTGGCGCTGGTCGGGGCGTACCGGCTCGCCGGGGAGCTCGCCGCCGCGAAGGGCGACCACCGGATCGCCTTTCCGGGATATCAGCGCGGCCACCGGGGCCTGGTCCGTACCAGACAGCGGATCGGCGTCAACGTGCGCCTGATGGTGCCGGGCAGCGTGGCCGGCCGGCGGATTCGGAATGCCGTCGCCCGGCTGCCGCTCCTGCCGGCGCTTGCGGCCGCGGAGCGCCTGGTGCGGGCGCGGTGGGTTCGCGGACTTCCGGAGTACGCCACAGCCTGCTGAAGTCCGCCGTGCCGTGGTCCATCGGGCTGTAGCGTCTTCGTCGGGATAATTCCACTCATATCTATATTGATGGGACCTCGGCTATGCGTGCCTCCTTCGACAAGTTGATCTCGTGGACCGGCGTGTTACTGGCGGCCTTCCTTCTGCTTGCCGGGGGAGTGCTCACCTACGCGGCCGTCTACATCGGGAACGAGGTGGAGTCCCAGCTCGGCATTCAGGACATCATCATGCCCGAGGGTGCCGCCCTGCAGGCGCTTCCGCCGGACGATCAGGCCGCGCTGAAGCCCTACGCCGGCAGCCCGATGGACACCGGGCCGGAGGCCAAGGCGTACGCGGACCACTACATCCAGGCGCACCTGGACGCGGCCTCCGGCGGCAAGGCCTACTCGGAGGTCAGCGTCCAGTACATGGCGCTGACGCCGGAGCAGAGGGCCAGCCCCGAGGGCCTGCAACTGGCCGGCGTCCGGCTCACCCTGTTCCAGGGCAACACGCTGCGCGGCCTGCTGCTCTACGGCGCCGCGTTCGCCACGATGGGCACGATCGCGGGCTACGCGGCGATCGGCGCCTTCGTCGGGGCGGCGATCCTGCTGGTCCTCGGGCTCATGGGCCTGCGACATGCTAGTCGCATGGAGAAGACGGCCGCCGGGGCGCCGACGACTGCCACCTGACGGCCAGCAGCGCGAAGGTGAGGACGGCGGCCACCGTACGGGTGGCGTGGGCGAGTTGCCAGCGGTCGCGCACGCCGGCCCAGTCGGCGGGCGGGGACGCGGTGTTCCAGTGAAGCTGGTCGGCGTTGATCGGAAGGTTGACGGCGACGGTGAGCCCGACGACGAAGACCAGGAGCGCGAGCGCGGCCACGGCCGGCCACCGCCTGTCCGTTCGCGGGGTCAGCCAGGCCAGCAGCGCCGTCGTGATCAGCGCCGGCAGCAGCGTGGCGACCGCGAGCCTGTCGAGGGAGTCGAGTTCGACCAGCCGGACCTGGGTGTAGACCGCGCCGTCGAAGCCGCGCAGCGAGAGCTCGAGGACGAGCACTCCGATGAGGAATCCGGCGAACAGCCCGGTGAACAGCAGGCTGGCGAAGCGCGCGTACCTCGTCATCGGTCGCCTCCGGCGGCGAAGCCGGCGCGGTGATCGCCCGCCCAGGCGGCGTACGTGCCGGCCGGGCGGCCGAGCAGCCGCCGCACGGTGCCGGTGGTGGGTCCGGCCTCGCGCGCGTAGTCGGCGAGCGAGCCGAGCAGCCGGTCGGGGACCTCGTCGGGAAGGCCGGCCGCGAGCATGCCGCGGCGGATCTCCTCCGGTGCGGCCTCGGCGAACGACAGCGTGCGGCCGAGCGCCGCGCCGAGCGCGGCGACCTTCTCCGGCTGGCTCAGCGACTGCTCGCCGGTGAGCAGGTACGCCTGACCGGCGTGGCGCGGGTCGGTCAGGGCCAGGGCGGCCACCGCGGCCACGTCGCGCTCGTCGACGGTCGAGGTCCGCGCCCCCGGGTACGCGCCCCGCACGGTCCCGGTGGCGCCGATCTGCCCGGCCCAGGCGAGGGTGTTGGCGGCGAAGTCGGCGCACCGCAGCATCGTCCAGTCCAGGCCGGAACCGGTGGCGACGTCCTCGGCGGCCTGGAACTGCCGCCGGAAGCGGGCGAGCCCGGCCGGATGCGGCACGGTCACGGCGGACAGCACGACCACCCTGCGCGCGCCTCGCTCGCGGGCGCGGGCCAGCAGGCCGGCCGCCCCGGCCCCGGCGGCGCGCGGGCTGAGCAGGACGGCCTCCACGCCGTCGAGGGCGGCGACCTCGCCGGGGTGGACGAGCATGGTCCCGGCGGGGAAGCGGGCGCCGGGGTCGCGGGTGACGGCGGCGACCTTCGCGCCCCGCGCGGCCAGGAGGCGGACGGCCTCCCGGCCGACGACGCCGGTGGCGCCGGTGATCAGCAACATGGGTGAGCCTCTCTCGGTGTCGTACTATACGAGAGTCAAACTATCTGTCGTTCGGAGTTCATACAATATGAGTCACGTAACACCTGAGGGGCGGCGCGCCCGCCGGCAACTCACCACGCAGATCAAGGACGGGCTGCGCGACCTGCACAACCAGCTGTCGGCGCTCAACCGCCAGGTCGGCGGCCGGCTCGCGATCAAGGACACCGACCTTGACTGCCTCGACCTCGTCAACCGGAACGGGCCGCTGAGCCCGAGCGCCCTGGCCCGCCAGGCCGGGCTGCACCCGGCCACCATGACCGGCGTGCTCGACCGGCTGGAGAAGGCCGGCTGGATCGCCCGCGAACGCGACCCCGCGGACCGGCGCGCCGTCACCGTCCGGGCCCTGCCCGACCGGGGCGGGGAGCTGTACCGGCTGTTCGCCGGGATGAACTCCGAGATGGACTCGATCTGCGCCGGCTACGACGAGCGGCAACTCGAACTGCTCGCCGGCTTCCTCCGCAGGACCGCCGACGCCGGACAGGCCGCGAGCCGCGACCTCGCGACCGGCGACTGATCGCCGTGCCGGACGTGACCGCTGGGGATCCGCTCGCGGCATCGATCCTGTCGTACCTGGCGACGGCGAGGTCGAACCCGGATCGGGAGGGCGGACGCGGCGGATGAGCCGCGGAGCGCGTTCCCGGTGTGGGTCGCCGCCGTCACGTGATCCGGCGGTCCGATTCGGCGGACCGGGCGAGGGCGGCGTCGTCGCCGGACCGTGGCGCGCTGGGCTGAGCCGGGACGACAAGCAACGCCAGCAGGTCCTGGCAGACGTGCAGGACGACGACCAGCAGGAGACTGCCCGAGAACGTACTCCATCCCGTCACCGCCGGGCCAGGACCAGCCGAGGTCGGCCGCGGACAGGTCGCTGCTGACGAACGCGACAAGTGCGGCGACGGCGGCCCAGCTCCACAGCCGGACGATGAAGGCGCGGTACAACCGGATCCGCCGGCCCGGCTCGTCGGTGAGCTGCCGGATGAGGCGGTCGCGATGCCTCGCCCCGCGCCACGCCCGGACCGCGATGTCGATCAGCAACGCCGCGACCAGCAGGTGCGTGATCGGTTCCCGGGCCAGGCTCATGGCTGACGATCATGGTCATCCGGTGCGGCGGTGACGACCCCGCGAGCGGACGTTCGTACCTGGGCGCCCGTTGGCATCATGGGAGAAGCCCTGATGATCGGGTGCCGCGACGTCAGTCGCCGGAGAGGCCCCAGAAGTAGATCTCGTGGGGGTCGCCGGCCGAGTCGTGCAGGACCGCGCACCGGCCGGTCCAGCGCTCAGCGGCGAGTGGCTCCAGCGCGTCGACGTGCGCGCGGGTCGGCTTGGCGACGCCCGCCAGCTCGACCGCTTCCGCGTCGGTGACCGGCAGGATCGAGCCGAACTCGGGCGTCTCGTCGCCCGTCAGCACCTCGTGCATGTCCAGGATCGAGTGGGTGCCGGTCTCCTGAACGGACTCGTCCGCCCAGAGCTCCTTCTCGGTCTTCGGCCGGTTCGGGAAGTCGCTGGCCGACTTGCCGATCTCGTACGGCGCCGCCCACCAGTAGTCGCCGGTCTCGAACACGTGCCGCCGCAGGTCGTCCAGCGCGGACTGAAGATCGGGCTGGTAGGGGACGTAGTAGCTCCAGCCTGACGCGCCCACGCTGTCTCCTCTTGACGATCTCTGCGAGCACGCTAGACGGGCACGCAGGGCGTGTCCACCCCGTGTCCGCGCCGAGCCGCGGGGTGCAGGATGGTCGCATGATCGGGGACCGATGGGGCGTGACCGACGACGAGACGCTGCGCGCGTATCCCTGCGACGACTTCGTCGCCGCGCCCACGCTGCGGGCCTGGCGGGGCGTGCACGTCGAGGCGCCCGCGGCGGCCGTGTGGCCGTGGATCGCGCAGCTGAGACTCGCGCCGTACTCGTACGACTGGATCGACAACCGCGGCCGCCGCTCGCCCCAGGAGCCGGTGGACCTTCCCGAACCGCAGGTCGGGGAGAGCTTCACCGCCACCGGCGGGCGCCCGGCGGGCCGGATCGTCTCGGTCGATCCGGGCAGCCGGCTGACCGGCAGGATCATGGGCGCCTACCTGTCCTACGTTCTCGCTCCCCAGCGGGACGGCACGACGCGCCTGCTGCTGAAGGCCGTCATGCGGACCCCGCGCTGGGCCGCTCCCGCGGTGTCCGTCGGCGACCTGATCATGGCCCGGCACCAGCTGCTGAACCTCAAGCGACTCGCCGAGCGTCACCAACGCCCGGGGCGGCCGTAGGGCCGTCTGTCATGGAGTCGATGCGGCCCTCGGCGCCTTTGTGCGGGAATCTGTGTCACGAAGAGATGACGAGCGGCGGGCTCCCGGTGCATCGCGGCCCGTGCGATGCTGCGCATCGTCGGGTGGGGTCGGCGAATGGGGGCAGATGGTGATCTCGGATCCGGACCGGCGGTGGCTGCGGGAGGCGATCCAGGTGTCCCGATCCTGCCGGCCGAGCCCGACGGCCTACTCCGTCGGCGCGGTCATCGTCGACGAGCACGGCCGGGAACGGTCCCGGGGGTTCTCCCGCGACCGGGATCCCGTCGTGCACGCCGAGCAGTCCGCCCTGCTGCGGCTGGGTGAGAACGGCGGGGACCTGTCCCGGGCCACCATCTACACGTCGATGGAACCCTGCACCGCCCGGCGGTCCGCGCCCCGGACCTGCGCTGACCTGATCATCGCCGCCGGGCTCGGGCGCGTGGTGTTCGCGCTGCGCGAGCCCCCGCTCTTGGCGCGCTGCCTCGGCATCGAGACGCTGCGCAACGCCGGCATCGAGGTCGTGACGATCCCGGACCTCGGCGCGGAGGTGGAGGCCATCAACGCCGCCCTGCTCACCCCCCGCAGCGCCTGAGTACGCGGGCTCTGGCGGCCCCGGCCGCCGGCGGGAAGCGTGTGTGTGGTCAGCGTCTACGCCTGGAGGTCCGAAGTGGAACAGAGCAGTGATCCGTCCGCGGTGACGGCGGAACCCGTTCCCGCGCGGGCGGCGCCCGAGGCCGGCGGCGCCGATGCCGCGGACCGGTTGCGTGCCGCCGTGGACCGCCTGGTCGAGCGGCGGGTGCTGGACCGCTCCCAGGCCGCCGCCGTCGTGGCGGAGTTCGCCGGGCTGCCCGCCCCGTCGCCCGCCGGCGGCCTGCGGCGGCTCTTCGGCGAGATCGCCGGCTACGTCGGTGCCTCGTTCGTCGTCGGCGCGTGCCTGCTGTACCTCGGCGATCAATGGGAGGTGCTCGGCCGGGGCGGGCGGTTCACGATTCTCGCCGGCATGGCGGTGCTCCTGTTCGGCGCCGGCCTGGCCGTGTGCTGGACCGGCGCGCCGCCCGAGCGCTGGTGGCGTCCATCGCCGGCCGACGACCTGCGCCGCCGGCTGGCCAGCACCCTGTTCACCGGCGCCGCTGCCGCCGCCGGCTTCGCGGCGTACCTGAGCCTCGACACGACCGCGCTCTACCCCGACCAGTCCTATCCGGTCAACGCGCCGTTCGCCGGCTCGGTCACGGCGCTCGTGGTGGTCACCGTCGGCTACCTGCTCTCCCGCACCGCCCTCGGCCAGCTCGGTATGGCGGTCGCGGCCTTCTTGGCGTACCTCACGCTGCTTGACCTGCTGGAAGCCGAGCACTATGCCGTCGTCATGGGCGTCGGCGTCGTGGCGCTCGGCGCCTTCTGGGCCGTGCTGGTGTGGCGGCGACTGGTCGCGGAACGCCGCTTCGGGCTCGCGATCTCGGTGACCCTCGCGCTGATCGGCGCGCAGGCGGTGATCATCGAGGACAGCGATTCCGGCAACTTCCTCGGGTACGCCCTGACGGCGCTGGTGGCGGCGGTCTGCTTCGCCGCGTACGGGAAGATCCGGGACTGGGTCCTGCTGGCCGGTGGGGTCATCGGGTCGACCCTGGTGGTGCCGGAGATGCTCTACGACGTGACCGACGGTTCGCTCGGCCCCAGCGGCGTCATGCTGGTCGCCGGAATCACCCTGCTGGTCGGCAGCCTGCTCGGGCTCCGCATCCGCCGCACTCCCGCGGCCGCACCGACCGGCACCTAGCGCGCGATCAACCTCGGACGGGTCGGCCGGCCGGGCGCCCCGCCGGCCAGCACGAGGCCGAGTTCGCGGGAGCACCGCTGGGCGGAGGCCATCGCCGGCATGCGAATCGCGCTGGTCACGGAGTCCTTCCTGCCGGACGTCAACGGTGTCGCGAACTCGGTGGTGCGCTCTGCGGAGCATCTGCTGCGTCGCGGGCACGAGCCGATCGTGATCGCCCCCAGGGCCGCGAACCGGGGCCCGGTCGATGTGCCGTACCCGGTGGTGCGGATGCCGTCGCTGCGGATGCCGGGCTACCCGCAGGTTCGCCTCGGGCTGCCGACGCCGGCGCTCAGCGCGGCGCTGCGCGCCCACCGCGCCGAGGTCGTCCACCTGGCCGGCCCGTTCGTCCTGGGCGCCTGGGGCGCGGCGGCCGCGAAGTCGCTGCGGCTGCCCACGGTGGCGGTCTACCAGACCGACGTCGCCGCTTACGCCCGCGCGTACGGGGTCGGCATGACCGAGGGCGCCGCGTGGCGGTGGATCCGGACGGTGCACAACTCGGCGGGACGAACCCTCGCGCCCTCCACCGGCTCGGCGCGGGCGCTCGCCGAGCACGGCGTCCGGCGGGTTCACATGTGGCGGCGCGGCGTGGACGACGACCGGTTCCACCCCCGGCACCGCAGCGCGGGGCTGCGCCGCGCTGTCGCCCCGGGCGGCGAGGTTCTCGTCGGGTTCGTCGGGCGCCTGGCCGTGGAGAAGCAGGTGGACCTGCTGGCCGACGCGATCCGGCTGCCGGGCGTGCGGTTGGTCGTCGTGGGGGACGGGCCCGCGGCCGCGTCGCTGCGCCGGGCGCTGCCCGGCGCGGTCTTCGTCGGCGTGCGGCACGGCGCGCAGCTCGCCCGGCTGTACGCCAGCCTTGACGTGTTTGCGCACACCGGCCCGTACGAGGCCTTCGGGCAGGCGGTGCAGGAGGTGATGGCCAGCGGCGTGCCCGTGGTGGCGCGCGCTCGGCGGGCCGCTCGACCAGGTCGCGCACGAGCGCACCGGCCTGCTGGTGCCGCCCTTCGAGGCCGCCGGGTTCACGGCGGCCGTCGCGGCGCTGGCCGCGAACGCGGAGATGCGCGCCGCGTTCGGCGCCGCGGACCGGGTGGCGATCGAGGGCCGCAGCTGGTCCGCGGTCGGCGACGAGCTGATCGGGCACTACCGGGCGGTGACGGCCGGCGTGCCCGAACCGAGGATGACGGTGGGCCGGTGAGGGTCGTGAGGATCGCCAACTTCGTCACCGAGAGCTCCGGCGGCCTGCGTACCGCGCTGGGTGAGCTCGGCGCGGGGTACGGGGCCGCGGGGCACGAGGCCGTGCTGATCGTGCCCGGCGCCCGCCGTGCCGACATGTGCACCGCGCAGGGACGCGTGATCACCCTGCCGGCGCCCGAGGTGCCCGGCATGGGCGGCTACCGGGTGCTGCTGGACCGCCGCCGCACGGCGGCGCTCCTGCGCGAGCTAGCACCGGACCGGGTCGAGGTGTCGGACCGCGCCACGCTGCGGTGGGTCGGCCGCTGGGCGCGGCGGGCCGGGGTGCCGTCGGTGATGGTCTCGCACGAGAGCCTGGACGGGCTGCTGCGGCTGTTCGGCCCCGCGTCGTCGCGGTTCGGCCTCGCCGCCCTGGAGGCGCTGGCCAGCGGCACCCCGGTGGTGGTCAGCGAGGACAGTGCGCTGCCCGAGGTGATCGGGGGTGCCGGGATCGCGGCGGCGGGCGAGGGATCCGCCTACGCCCGGGCCGTCCTGACGCTGATGGACCGCCCGGAGCGCCGGCGGGCGGCGCGCGAACGGGCCCGCGGTTACCCGTGGGCGGCGTCGGTCGCGGGTTTCCTCGCCGCGCACGGCGTCGTGGCCGCACCGGCGCGGCGGTGATCGGGCAACCTACCGGCCGGGCGTGGCGAGGCGGCTCTCCACCCGGTCGGCGAGGGCCAGCAGGTAGGGGCCCCGCAGCCGGTGGGCGGCGGCGTTCGGCGACCGGTCGCCGTGCCGGCGCAGCATGTCGGAGATCCGTTGCTCGACGGGCATGGGGCGGCCGGCGGGCCCGACGGTCTGGTCGGCGTAGGTCAGCGCGTCAGCGAGCGGTGACTGTTCGCGGGGGTAGGCGCCGAGCTCGTCACCCAGGTTGCGCACCTCGGCCACGTAGCACGCGCCCGAGTGGTGCGCCACCAGCGCGCTGATGCGCGGCGGCCAACCGTGTGCGTCCAGGTAGCGGGCGCCGTCGAGCGGGTGGAAGCCGGTGTCGCGGGCGGCCTCGGCGTAGCCGATGTCGTGCAGCCAGGCCGCCGCGACGAGCACGTCCGGGTTCTCGCCGAGCGCCGCGGCCAGCTCCTCGGCGCGAGCGGCGACTCCCGCGGAGTGCTGCCACCGCTCGGGCAGGTCGGCGAGCACGACCCGAGCCACCCGCCGTGCGTGATCCACCCGGGTCGCGAAGACGGTTCCGTGCATGGATCCGAGGGTACGAATCAACCGGGCCGGGCACTACGGCTGGTCCGCAGAACATCCAGTGTTCACCGGCAGGACACCGCAGCTTCAGGCCGCGCCGGCGGCTCGGCCGCACCGGACGCCGCCGAGGGCCATGAGCGGTATCAGCACCGCGCCGGCCACGACGTGCATCGCGACCAGCGCGGCCGTCGCGCCGGCGCCGACGGCCGAACCGAGCGGCCCGAGCAGT
>NZ_JBEZXZ010000108.1:0-29006 GCF_040638275.1 Actinoplanes sp. NPDC026623
CCACCCACATGCGCTACTCTTTGGGCCCCGCGGGGGTTCCCCCCACACAAAAACCCGCGTCCCCGCGGGGGGGGCCCCCCCGGGCCCCCCCCCGCTTCCGTTCGTGTGCGATCAGACGTTGAGCAGGTTCCCCGGTCCGGTCCACTTCTTGACCAGGCGGGTGCGCGTCTGGGTCTTACCGTTCACCCGTACCCGGTAGGACTGCTTCGCCGTGCGCAGCGTCTGCCAGGTGCGCTTGCCGTTGGTGGTGCGCAGGTGCCAGACGAGGCACTCGGTCCGGTGCTGCTCCTCGCCCTTGACGTAGGTCTTGACGGACATGCACCGCCGGGCCGACGTCGCCCGGTACGGGTTGGCGCCGGTGTCGCCGGAGAGCTGGAAGACCCTGGCCATCGCGGTGTACCAGTTGTAGGCCATCTTCGAGTAGCCGAACTCGTTCGGGTGGCGCAGGTCGTGCAGGTCGATGCCGCCGACCGTGGACTGGTTCACGACGGTGATCAGCGGGTCGTTCTTGGCGGCGACCATCGGCGGGATGAGCCGGTTGTAGGCGCGGTCGTCGGCCAATTCTTCCGGCACCCGGGAGCTGATGACCTGCGCGACGAAGATGTACGCCTGCGGCCGGGCCACCCGGATCTGGTCGATCAGCGCGGAGAGCTTGTCGGCCGCGGCGTACGCGCCCTCGCCCTCCTTGATGGTGTTGGTGCCGGCGTGCAGCAGGACGATGTCGGGGCGTGCCTGCGCCAGCCAATCGTCGAGTCCCGCGGAGAGCTCGTCGATGTTGTAGCCGCCGTGGCCCTCGTGCTGGGTGTCGCTGCCCGTGCCGTTGGACTGCGAGCCCACGTAGTTGATCTTCATGCCACCGAGGAACAGGCGGTGGGCCAGGGCCGCGCGGTACCCGTTGAGGGTCGTCGTGCCGGTGCCGCGGGTGATCGAGTCGCCGAGCGGCATGACCCGCAGCGCCTCGAAGGGCGTCACCTCGGAGTCGGCGGGCGGGTTGACGGCCGCAGGCTCCGCCTGCGCCACCTGGGGCACGCCGACGATCGCGGCCGCCAGCACACCGGCCAGGACCTTACCGCCGAGTCGATACCCAGGTACACGCTTCACGAAGAGCCCCCTCAAGCCGCCGGTGATGACACTTGGAAGATCGGGAGCTTGCGGGTTCGTACGAGACCCATCAGGTTGCAAAGGCGGGTGACTCAGGTCACCTGAAACGGCGAGGCCGCGACGCTGAGGGAATTCAGCGCCGCGGCCCGTGTCTGCTACCGGGACTGTCAGTCGACCTCGACGGCCGCCTCGGCGAACTGGGCCGAGTACAGGCGTGCGTAGGCGCCGTCCGCCGCGATCAGGGCGTCGTGGGTGCCCTGTTCGACGATCGCGCCGGACTCCATCACCAGGATCACGTCCGCGTCGCGGATCGTGGACAGGCGGTGGGCGATCACGAACGACGTGCGGCCCACCCGTAGCGTGTTCATCGCCCGCTGGATCAGCACCTCCGTGCGCGTGTCGACCGAGCTTGTCGCCTCGTCCAGGATCAGGATGCTCGGCTCGGCGAGGAACGCCCGGGCGATGGTGATCAGCTGCTTCTCGCCCGCCGACACGTTCGAGCCCTCGTCGTCGATGACCGTCTGCATGCCGTCGGGCAGTGAGCGCACGAACCGGTCCACGTGGGCCGCCTCCGCGGCCTCCGCCACCGACTCCGGCGTGGGGTCGTCCGCGCCGTACGCGATGTTGTCGTAGATGGTGCCGCCGAACAGCCAGGTGTCCTGCAGCACCATGCCCATGTATTCGCGCAGTTCCTCGCGGGGCATCGTCGCGATGTCGACCCCGTCCAGGGTGATCCGGCCGCCCGTGACGTCGTAGAAGCGCATCAGCAGGTTGACGAGCGTCGTCTTGCCGGCGCCGGTCGGGCCGACGATGGCGACCGTCTGGCCCGGCTCGACCGCCAGCGACAGGTTGTCGATCAGCGGCTGGTCGGGCTTGTAGCGGAAGGACACGTTCTCGAACGCGACCCGTCCCCGCACCGGCGTGGTCAGCGGCGACTCGGCCGGGTCCGGTGACTGCTCCGGGGCGTCCAGCAGCGCGAACACCCGCTCGGCCGACGCCACGCCGGACTGCACCAGGTTGGCCATGCTCGCCACCTGGGTCAGCGGCTGGCTGAACTGCCGGGAGTACTGGATGAACGCCTGCACGTCGCCGAGCGACAGCGAGCCCGACGCGACCCGCAGGCCGCCGACCACGGCGACCAGCACGTAGTTGACGTTGCTGAGGAACATCATGGCCGGCTGGATCAGGCCGGAGATGAACTGGGCGCGGAAGCTCGACGCGTACAGCTTCTCGTTGTGGGTTTCGAAGGTGTCGGCGGCCTCCTGCTGCCGGCCGAAGACCTTGACCAGCGAGTGGCCGGTGAACATCTCCTCGATGTGGCCGTTCAGCTTGCCGGTGGTCGCCCACTGCGCGACGAACTGCGGCTGCGAGCGCTTGCCGATCTGGGTCGCGACGACGACCGACAACGGTACGGTGATCAGCGCGATCAGGGCCAGCAGCGGCGAGATCCAGAACATCATCGCGAGTACGCCGACGATCGTCAGCAGCGCCGTGACCAGCTGGGCGAAGGTCTGCTGCAGCGTCTGCGCGATGTTGTCGGTGTCGTTGGTCGCCCGGCTGAGCACCTCGCCGCGCGGCTGCTGGTCGAAGTAGGACAGCGGCAGCCGGGCCAGCTTGGCCTCGACCTGCCCGCGCAGCTGGAACACGGCGGCCTGCACCACCGAGGCGGTCAGCCGGCCCTGCATCACCCCGAACACCCAGGCGGCCAGGTAGATCGCCAGCACCCAGAGCAGGATGTGCCCGAGCTTGGTGAAGTCGATGCCCTGGCCGGGTACGACGTCGAGGGAGGCGAGCATGTCGGCGCGGTTGTTCTCGCCCTGTGCCCGCAACTGCTCGACGATGTCGGCCTGGCTCTGGTTCGCGGGCAGGCTCTTGCCGACGATGCCGCTGAAGATGACGTCGGTGGCGTGACCGAGCAGCCGCGGCCCGGTCACCGACAGGGCGACGCTGGCGGCGCCGAGCAGCAGCACCAGACCGACAAGCACCCGGTGCGGGCGCAGCAGGCCCAGCAGGCGCTTGGTGGAACCCTTGAAGTCCTGCAACTTCTCGGCCGGCATGCCGCCGGCCATCATCCGCCCGGGCCCGCCCATCGGCGGTGGCGGCCTTCGAACTGGCGCGGTCATGCCGCTGCCTCCTGCTCGGTGAGCTGCGACAAGACGATCTCTCGGTAGGTGGGGTTGGTGTCCATGAGTTCGGTGTGTGTTCCGGTGCCGACGACCAGGCCGTCGTCGAGCACGATGATCCGGTCGGCCTCGCGGATGGTGCTGACCCGCTGCGCGACGATGATCACCGTCGCGTCGGCGATGTGCTCGGTCAGCGCGGCGCGCAGCGCCGCGTCGGTGGCGTAGTCGAGGGCCGAGAACGAGTCGTCGAAGAGGTAGATCTCCGGGCGGTGCACGAGCACCCGGGCGATCGCGAGCCGCTGCCGCTGGCCGCCGGAGACGTTCGTGCCGCCCTGCGCGATCGCCGCCTCCAGGCCGCCGTCCATCGCCTCTACGAAGTCGCGCGCCTGCGCGACCTCGAGCGCGGTCCACAGTTCGGCGTCGGTGGCGTCCGGGTTGCCGTACCGCAGGTTGGAGGCGACGGTGCCGGTGAACAGGTACGGCTTCTGCGGCACCAGGCCGACGGTCTTCGACAGCAGCGCCGGGTCGAGCGCGCGGACGTCGACGCCGTCGACCAGCACGGTGCCGCCGGTCGCGTCGAACAGCCGGGGTACGAGATTGAGCAGTGTGGTCTTGCCGCTGCCGGTGCTGCCGATGACCGCGGTGATCTCGCGCGGCCGGGCCGACAGGTCGATCCGGCTGAGCACGGGCGCCTCGGCGCCGGGGTAGCGGAACTCGACGTCGCGCAGCTCCAGGTAGCCGTGCCGGCTCAGCTCGCGCACCGGGTTCGGGTCGATGTCGATGCTCGACGGGGTGTCGAGCACCTCCTCGATCCGCTCGGCGCAGACCTCGGCGCGGGGGATCATCACGAACATGAACGTCGCCATCATGATCGCCATCAGGATCTGCATGAGGTAGCTGATGAACGCGGTCAGCGCGCCGATCTGCATGCTGCCGTCGTCGATGCGGTGCCCGCCGAACCACAGCACGGCGACGCTGGAGATGTTCACCAGCAGCATCACGGTCGGGAACATCAGCGCCATCAGCTTGCCGACGCGCAGCGACACGTCGGTGAGTTCGTCGTTGGCGACGCCGTAGCGGTCCCGCTCGCGGTCGTCGCGCACGAAGGCGCGGATGACCCGGATGCCGGTGATCTGCTCGCGCATCACCCGGTTGACCTTGTCGATGCGCACCTGCATGGTCCGGAACAGCGGCCGCATCCGGGCGATGATCAGCGAGACCACGCCGACGAGCAGCGGCACGATCACGAGCAGCAGAGACGACAGCGGCACGTCCTGGTTGAGGGCGAGCAGGATGCCGCCGACGCACATGATCGGCGCGGCGACCATCAGCAGGAACGTCATCAGGACCAGCATCTGGACCTGCTGGACGTCGTTGGTGGTCCGGGTGATCAGCGAGGGCGCGCCGAAATGGTCGACCTCGCGGGCGGAGTAGGTGAGCACCTTCGAGAAGATGCCGGCCCGGATGTCGCGGCCGACGGCCATCGCGATCCGCGCGCCGAAGTAGACGGCCGCGATCTGCGCGGTGATCTGCACCAGCGTGATGCCGAGCATTTCGACGCCGACCCGCAGGACGTAGTCGGTGTCGCCGGGCACCACGCCGTTGTCGATGATGTCGGCGTTCATGGCGGGGAGATAGAGCGTGGCCAGCGTGGCGACGAACTGGAAGAGCACGACCAGAAAGATCGATCTCCCGTACGGTCGCAGCTGCGCACGCATGAGTCGGACAAGCACCGTTCAGGCACCCCCGTGAGTGTGGTCGTGGCTGGCGGCGATCAGCGGGATCGCCGGAGACTCCGGGCCGGCCGGGGTGACCAGCAGCCCGTCGAGCAGCAGCGAGACGATCTCGCCGCCGTCGAAGCGCCGCGGGTCGCCGAACGGCCCGAACGTGTTTGCTCCGCAGAAGAGCAGAAGCAGCCGGGCGACGGCGCCGGGGGAGCGGCGCAGCAGCCCGGCGTCGGGCTCGATGACCCCGGTGAGGGCGTCGAGCAGCGACTGGCGGGACCGGGTCATCTGCTCGGCCGCGCCCGGATGGGATTCGGCGGCGAGCATGAGGCTGCGCGCCGCCGACATGAGGTGGGCGTTGCCGGCGAACCGCTCGTTGACCAGGGTCGCCGCCGCCGTCATCCGCTCACGCAGGCCGTCCCGGGGGTCGATCGCCGCCATGGCGTCGAGGGTCGGCCGCGGGTCGAGCGCGTGCATGAGCGCCGCGACGATCAGCGAGTTCTTGTCGGGGAAGACGCCGAAGACGGTGCCCTCGGCGACCCCGGCGGCCTTGGCGATCTGCCGGGTGGTGACGTCGAGGCCGTGCTCGTGCAGCAGCGGGACGGTCGCGGCGATGAGCGCGGCCCGGCGATCCTCGGGCGCCATCGCGGGAACCCGGCGCCGCCGTTCGGCCTGGTCGGGGGAAGTCACACGGCGACGATACTGAGCGAGCACTCACTCAGCCACTGATATTTGTCACGCCTTCGCGAAGAACTCCTCCAGCGCCGGCGCGAGCGCCTCGGGCCGCACGTCGTGGGTCTCGCCGTCGAGCTCGAGGTGCCCGGCGGTCGCGAACGCGTCCGCGACGGCCCGGGCGGCGGCGCGCAGGCTCTCCGGGCTCGCCCCGCCCGAGATCACCAGCATCGGCGCGGTGATCTCCAGGTCCTTCGGCACCTCGCCGTCGCCGAGCAGCTCGTCGTCGTACGCGAGGGTCGGGGCGATCGCCTCCAGGGCCGCGAAGCCCGGCCCGCTCCGCATGCCGGCCACCACCGGTCCAGGGATGCCGACGTAGGCCATGAACCGAGCCACGGCGTCGCCATTTCGGCCCGCGCCGAGCAATTCGCGCAGCTTGGCGGAGTATTCCGGCGAACCGTGCAGGAACGGCGGCTCGTAGAGCGCGACGCCGGCCACCCCCGGGTCGGCCGCGGCGGTCCTGAGGGCGAGCGCGCCGCCCGACGACATGGCGCAGAGCAACGCGGTGCCGCCGGCGGCGGCGATGAGCGCGCGCAGGTCCTCGACCTCGCGGTCGACCGCATATGGCGCGGTGTCCGAGCTTTCCCCGCGGCCGCGCCGGTCGTAGGCGTAGACCGTGAAACGCTCCCGCAGCAGGGCGGCGAGCGGCCGCATGGGCCCGCCGGCGCGGTGACACATCGCCCCGTCGATGAGGACGATGGCGGGTCCGGCGCCGCTCTGCTCGTACGCGATGAGGGTGCCGTCCTCGGAGGTGATCGTGGGCATTTTGCGTGCTCCCTAAGCTAGGCCGGCCACGTATTTCGCGCAGCGGTCGAGGCTGGTGACGAAGCCCGCCTGAGCCTGCGGGCTGAGGTAGGCGGCCGGCACGTTGCTCTGCTCGGTGACGACCTCGGTGTGCCCGTCGCCCAGGTCGGCGAAGGTGATCGTGGTGCGCATGCCGCCATCGAGCCAGACCAGCCGGTCCGGGCGGCTGACCTCGGCGTAGACCGCACGCATCGTGTAGGTGCCGCCGTCGGCGTCGTTGACCATCGTGGTCTCGAAGACGCCGCCCGGGCGCAGGTCGACCACGATGTTCGCGATCGGCGTCGTGGTGCCCTCGGGACCCCAGAAGTGGGTGAGGTGCTCGGGCCGGGTCATGCAGTCGAACAGCAGCTCGGGCGAGCCCCGGTGCACGCGCCGGAAGGTGAGCTCGGGTGTCATCGGGGGTTCTCCTGTGCTCGCAGGGCGGTGAGGTGCTGCTCGAGCCGGTCGTGGCGGTCGGCCCAGACCTGCCGGTGCTCGGCGACCCAGTCGGCCGCGGCGTCGAGGCGCACGGCCTCCAGGGCGCAGGGGCGCGACTGGGCGGTCCGGGTCCGGGAGATCAGCCGGGCGTGCTCCAGGACCTTGAGGTGCTTGGAGACCGCCTGCTGGCTCATCGCGAACGGCTCGGCGAGCTCGTTGACCGTCGCGTCGCCGCGGGCGAGCCGGGCCAGGATCGCCCGCCGGGTGGGGTCGGCGAGCGCGGCGAAGACCAGGCTCAGTTCATCCTCGGCGACAGGCATGCGGCGACGCTACCACAACCAACCAGTTGCACAACCGGTAAGTTGTGTTAGCCGGATCTCGTTCTGTGTCATCGTGATCGCCGGATCACGGCGCCGCCCGGCGCCGCCGCGACGAAATGGGGATGCCGTGACGGACGACCGGATCGGGCCGCCCCTGCTCGGCGGGGAACGCGAGACGGTGCGCGCGTTCCTCGACTACCACCGGGCCACGCTGGCGATGAAGTGCGAGGGGCTGTCCGACGAGGAGTTGCGGCAGCGCTCGATGCCGCCGTCGACGCTGACGCTGCTCGGCCTGGTGCGGCACCTGGCCGAGGTGGAGCGGGCCTGGTTCCGCCGGGTGATCAACCACGAGGACATCCCGCTGGTCTGGTCCGCCGACGGCGACTACCAGGCGGCGTACGACGGCTCGGGTTCCACCCGCGCGGAGGCCTTCGCCGCGTGGCAGCAGGAGGTCGAGCACGCGCGCCGCATCGAGCGGGAGGCGGAGTCGCTCGACGTGACGGGCTACCAGGAGCGGTGGGGCGAGAACGTCTCGCTCCGGCTCGTGATGCTGCACCTGATCCACGAGTACGCCCGGCACAACGGCCACGCCGACCTGATCCGCGAGGGCATCGACGGTACCGTCGGCGCCTAACCGATGCTCACGGTCAGGACGGCGGTCGTGACGCGCCCCTGCTGGTCGACGAACCGGACGGTGACCGCGGTGTCGGCCGCCTCGGCGGGCGTGCCGCTGATCAGGCCGGTGGTGTCCATCGCCAGACCGGCCGGGAGGGCGCCCGCGATGATCGACCAGTCGCCCGGCCGCAGGTCCGTGGTGGCCAGGGTCGCCGCGTAGGCCTCGCCCACGGTTCCCGCGGGGAGGGCCCCGGTGGCGATCCTCGGGGCGCTGGGCCGGACCGTCAGCGTCAGCGTGCGGGTGACGGTCTGCGGCACGTAGTCGGTGAATCGGACGACGATCCGGCGTGACACCGCCGAGGTCGGCGTGCCGGAGAGCAGCCCGCGCGTGGACAGCCGCAGGCCAGCGGGGAGGGTGCCGGCGGCGAGCCCCCACGTGCCGGTCCGGCCGGACGCCGGCCTGAGCTGCACGCTGTACGGCTGGTACTCCAGCGCGGCGGGCAGCGAACGCGTCGCCACGGTGGTGGCGGCCGGCGGCCGTGGCACGTACAGGATCCGGTTCGGGGAGCCGGCCCGGTCCCGGACCCTGCCGGTGGTGGCCACTGCGACCAGCCGCGACCGGACGTCGCCCGGCCGCCAGGTCGGGTGCGCCGCCAGGATCATGGCCGCCGCGCCCGTCACCAGGGGCGAGGCCATCGAGGTGCCGGACATGACGGCGGTCGCCGTGTCGCTGCGCCTGCCCGCCGAGGTGATGCCGACCCCCGGCGCGAAGATGTCGACGATCGGGCCGTAGTTGGAGAACGACGCCCGCCGGTCCCGCCGGTCCGTGGCGCCGACCGTGATCGCCGCCGGCACCCCGGCCGGGCTGCCGTGCGCGGCGTTGTCGTCCTCGTTGCCGGCCGCGACGACGTAGGTGACTCCGCTGTCGATGGACCGCTTGACCGCCTCGTCGATCGCGGCGCTGTACTCGCCGCCCAGGCTCATGTTCGCCACCGCGGGGTGCTGCGCGTGCTCGGTCACCCAGTCGACCCCGGCGATGACGTCGCTGTTCCAGCCCGAGCCGGTGCAGTCGAGCACCCGGACCGCCACCAGGCGTACCTTCTTGGCCACGCCGTACCGGCTGCCGCCGAGGGTGGCGGCGACGTGGGTGCCGTGACCGTGACAGTCCCCGGCCGACGTGTCGTTGCCGACGAAGTCGTAGCCGTAGCTCGCCCGCCCGCCGAACTCCCGGTGCGAGATCCGGATCCCGGTGTCGATCACGTACGCGTGCACGCCGGCCGCGGTGTCCGACGGCAGGTACGTCCCCGAAAGCTTCCGTGACCGCCCGTCCACCCGGTCGAGCGACCAGGGCGCCGAGCGCTGCACGCCGGAGACCCTGACCCTCCGGTCCTGCTCGACGACGGCGACCGACGGGTCCGCCGCGATCCGGCGCGCCTCGGCGGCCGACAGCGACGCGGTGAAGCCCGGCACGCCGTTGCCGAACACGCGGCCGACCCGGCCACCGGCCAGCGACGTCACCGTCGCGTTCAGGCCCTGGACGGTGGCGCGGTCCCGGCGCAGCAGGACGATGTAGCGTCCCACGGCGTCAGCGCTCGCGGCCGGCGCGACAGGGGCGGCCGTCGCGGCCGACGGGACGCCGGCGGCCGTTGCGACGGTCAGCGCCACCACGAGCGCGTGGAGGGCAAACGTCCCGGTGCGGGTACGGAGGGGCATCCGCGCTCATCTCGTCGGCGGGGCTGCGGGCAGCGAGCGGCAACCCGCTCGGACTCTCTAGTCGTCAGCTCCGCCCGATCCGGGAGAGTTTCCGTCAGGTTCCGATCGCCGCAGACGATCTCCCAGACGTGCGGCCAGGCTGATTCACACCCAACGTTCAGCCGGCTCACAACAAAGGGCCGCATAGTGGAAGGCGCCCTCGTCGAGTCTGGAGGTCTTCATGGGTCTGGTTCTGGCCATCGTGAGCCTGGTGCTGCTGCTGGTGCAGGTGTTGCTGATCGCCCGCGCGGTGCTCGACTGGAGCGTGGCGCTCGCCGGACCCTCGGCGTACGGATCCGTCCGGGCGCGGCTGACGGCCGGCGTGCACGCGGCGACGGAACCGCTGCTCGCGCCGGTACGCCGGGTCCTGCCGCCGCTGCGCGTCGGCGGCGTCGCCATCGACCTGGCATTCATCGTGCTGTTCCTGGCGATCGTGATCATCCGCTCGATGATCGGCTGACCGGGAGCCCGTCCCAGGCAGGGCCGCCCGGCCGCCCGGCCGCCCGGCCGCACGCGGCGGCCGAGCGGGCCGGCCGTAGGCAGTGGCCGGGCTATGCCGGTTCGGGGACGTTGCCCGGGTCGTCGGGGCCGGGCATCGGCTCCACCGGGGCCGGTGGGAGCGTCTCCGGGGTGTCCGGGGAGAGTTCGCCCGGGTCGTCGGGGACCGCCTCGTCCGGGTCGATCGGCGGGTAGTTGTCCGGGTCGGGACCTGGGAGCACCATGGCCTTCAGTCTGCCCGAGCGGCGCAGGAAGCCGAAGCGCCGCGGATTCCCGGCGCGGCGGAAGCGCGATCAGCCCCAGCGCCGCCGGCACGGCCCCTGATCGCCGTGGCCGGCCCTTGCCGAGATTGTGGGGGAGCCGGGCGGTCGATCTCGGTAGGCTGCCGGTCATGTTCGCGATTGATCTTGGTGATGGTGCTGAGCTGCGGCCGCTGGAGCCGTGGCAGGGACCCGAGTTTCTCGCCCACATGGACCGCGCCCGGGAGAGCGTCGATCCGTGGATCCCGTGGGCGGGCGTGAGCACCGACCTGAGCACCGCATCGGCGACGCTGCAGCGCTACGCCGACAAGATGGCCCGCGACGCCGGCCGGCTCTTCGGCATCTGGCTCGGCGGCACCCTGGTCGGAGGCACGATGTTCGTCGACTTCAACGCCGAGGGCGGCACCTGCGAGATCGGGTGCTGGCTGGAGCCGGCGGGCACCGGCCGCGGCCTGATCACCAAGGCGTCGGCCCGCCTGATCGACTGGGCGATCGTGGATCGCGGCATCTACCGCGTGCAGTGGCACTGCCGCCCGGACAACACGGCGAGCTCGAACGTCGCCCGCCGGCTGGGCATGCGGATCGACGGCGTGCTGCGCGGGGAGTACCTCTACAAGGGCGTTCGCTACGACACCGAGGTCTGGGCGCTGATCGCCCCGGACTGGACCCCGCTGCCGCGCGGGTGATGTGACGCGGCGGCCCGGCGGCGGGCGGCCGGGCCCCGGCGCCGGATGATCCACTCGGCCACCAGGATGTTGATCGTCCAGGCGAGGCCCATCAGCATCGCGTGGGCGAAGACGTCGGTGTCGCCGACGGTCAGCATCCACGGCAGCAGGACCACCGCCTGGGTGCCCGCGCCCATGCCGATGGCGTAGCCGCGCATCATCCAGGCGCGGTGCCGGACGATGTCGCGGCGCAGGATCGCCCGGAAGCTGATGACGATCGCCGCGGCCATCACCGAGCCGAGGACGAGCCGCTCGATGCCGAGGACGCCGAACCGCGCCCCGTCGAGCTCGGGCAGTGGGTAGCGGAGCGTCATCCAGATTCCCGAGAGCGCCGCCGCGATTCCACAGGGGACCAGTACCCGTCCGGTGACGCGGTGCCAGCCGGGCCGGCGGCGCCGGAAGCCGGGGTGGAACTGAAACGCGCCGAGGACGCAGAACAGGGTCGCGCCGATGATGTGCACGACCACGGGCGCCGGAACCTCGACGAAGCGCGCGTTGTCCGGCGTGGCCGCCGCGCCGCCGGCCAGGGTGGCCACGCGGAAGGAGCCGGCCAGCACCGGTACGGCGCTGAGCAGGAGCAGGCCCGTGGTCGCGAGCCGGGCGGTCCAGGTTCGGGAGATCCTCATGGCTTCGATCGTGCCGATCGGGGCGGCACCGGCTCATCGGACGATGGGCCTCGGCCGGGTCATACCGCGGTACGGCACGCGAGCCGTACTTTCGGCGCCGAGAAAGGCGGAGGCGGTCAGCGGCGGACGCGGTTGGTCTCGTAGGCCCACATGGCCATCTCGACGCGGTTCCGGGCGCCGATCTTCGCCATCAGGCTGGTGATGTGGGTCTTCACCGTGCTGAGCGTGATGAAGAGCTCCGCGGCGATCTCGCTGTTGGTCCGCCCGCTCGCCACCGCGGCCAGCACCTGCTCCTCGCGGCCGGTCAGCGGATCCACCGGCTGGGTGGTGCCGGCCGGGCCGGCCGCGGCGAAGGTCCTCAGCAGCCGCGCGGTGACGCTCGGCGCGATCAGGGCGTCGCCGTCGGCGGCGGCGTGCACGGCCTGGGCGAGCATGGCGGTGCCGGCATCCTTGAGCAGGAAGCCGCGGGCCCCGGCGCGCAGCGCGGCGTACACGTATTCGTCGAGGTCGAAGGTGGTGATGACCACGACGGCGAGCGGGTCCGGCACCCCCGGCCCGGCCAGCGCGCGGGTGGCCTCGATGCCGTCGAGGCCGGGCATCCGGATGTCGAAGAGGCACACGTCGGGCCGCAGGTGGCGGGCCAGTTCGACGGCGCGGTGGCCGTTCGCGGCCTCGCCGACGACCTGGATGTCCGGCTGCGAGTTGAGGATCATCGTCAGGCCGGTCCGGACGATCTCCTGATCGTCGGCGACCACCACCCGCACGGTCACGCCGCGACTCCGGCGCGCGGCAGGACCGCGGTCACCGTCCAGCCGCGGCCGGGTGCCGGGCCGGCCTCGCAGGTGCCGCCGAGCAGGACGGCGCGTTCGCTCATGCCGATCAGCCCGTACCCCGGTGCCCGCGTGCCGGCGCCGGGCTCGCCGTCGTCGCTGACCTGCAGGCGTACCGAATCGGGGTCCGCCGAGACGCGGACCTGGATCCGGGTCGCGTGCCGGGCGTGCCGCCGGGCGTTGGTGACCGACTCCTGGGCGAGCCGGAAGATCGCGGAGCCGACCGCCGGGGGAACGTCGTCGACGTCGCCGGCGATGCCGACGTCCACGGCCGGCCCGGAGCGGGGCCGGCCGGCGAGCTTCTCCAGGTCGGCGATGCGCGGGCTGGGCGCGAGGTCGGCCGGCTCGTCGCGGCGCAGGATCCGGACCATGCCGCGCATCTCGGCGAGGGCCCGGGACGCCTCGGCCTCGATGACCCGCAGCGCGTCGGTCGCGGCGTCCGGGTGCGACGCGGCGGTGGCGAGGCCGGCCTGCGCGCGGATCGCCATCGCCGACACGTGGTGTGCGACGGTGTCGTGCAGGTCGCGGGCCAGCCGTTCGCGTTCGAGCAGCTTGACCCGCTCCAGCTCGCGGACCCGGGACCGGGCCCGGTAGCGCAGGGCGAGGCCCGCCGCGACCACCGACGACATCACCACGAACCCGGCGAACATGTCGCCCGTGCGGAGCTGCCCGAGCGCCGCGGCCACGCCCATCTTGCCGAGCGCGATGGCCAGGCCGAGCAGGATCGCGCGCCCGGAGCCCCACCTGACCAGGGAATAAAGCAGGATCAAGGCAAAGGCGACCGTGTACGCCTTCAGCTCCGTGCCACGCATCGCCAGCGGCGCGAGCCCGGTGACGCCGAACGCGATCGCCAGCATCGCCAGCGGCCGTTCCCGGCGCCACAGCAGGGTCGGCACCACGGCGACGATGATCACGACCGACAGGACCCGCCACGGCAGGTCGGTCCGGAGCACGCCTTCGACCACGGCGAGGGGCCCGAGCACGCCGACCAGCGCCCAGTCCCGCCAGGTCCGCGCCGGCGGATGCGGGGGAGCCGGTTCGTCCCACACGGAACGGAGAAGTTCGTGCACACGCTGATGGTACGAGGGCGGCATCCCCGCCAGATCGGCCCAAAGTACGAGGCCTAGCGATCCGGCTGCAGGCGGCCGTACGAGGTGAGGGTCCGCAGCGCTCCCAGGGTGACGATGCCGCGCCATTCGAGGCGGGCGGCGGCGCTGGGCGGCTCCCAGGTGATCGGCCAGCCGCCGTCGGCCTCCTGTGCCCGGGCGAGGTGGTCGAGGTGCCCGTCGATCTGCGCCTCGGTGAACAGCGAGCGCCAGCGCGAGTCCGCGGCCGGTGCCACGGTGAGCGGGGTCAGCCCGTAGCCCTCCGCCTCGGGGTCCAGGTGGAACATGGCCGAGGACGTGAGGCGCTCCAGCACCGCCTTGGCGTGCCGCTCGGCGCGGTCGGGCTCCCCGGCGTGCTCCAGGAACACCAGCACCTCGGCGAGGGCGTGCACCTCGTCGGGCAGCTCGCCGGATTCGAGGGCCCGCCAGCAGTATCGGGTGGCCTCGTCGCGCCACGGGTGCGCGAAGCCGATCCGGTGCAGCAGGCCGGCCAGGCCGGCGGTCGGGTTCAGCCCGGGCTGGTAGGTCCATTCGGACCAGTGCTCGGCGCGCGGGTAGGCCTCGATGGCGTCGGACGCCAGCGCGACGGCGCCACCGACCGAGCCGCGGGCCAGGAAGTCGCAGGCCCGGCGCAGCATGTCCGGGTCGTCGGCGCCGGCCGACGCGTACGCCTGCAGCGCGATCTCGACGTCGATCGGCAGGCTGACGGGGCACCGCTTGTCCGGCTCGAGACCGTGCCCGAAGCCGCCGTCGTCGTTCTGGTAGCCGCGCAGGGCGGCGACGACGCCGCCAGGTGGCTCGCCGAGGAACAGGCTCGCGAAGAGGCGCTGCTCCAGCAGGCGGGACTCGGACCGCAGGAACCGCACCGCGGCGGAGAAGGATTCGCTCATGACCCCAAGCTAGGGATGCCGGGCCCCGATGTCTTGAAGCAATCGGACGGCCCGCCGGAATCTGGAACGTTGCAATGTCAGTGGTACCTGAGTTCGCCGGCGTGGACCGGCACGTCCAGGCGGTTCTCCGGCGGCGCGAGCGGGCACAGCCAGGCGTCGTCGTAGGCGCAGCTCGGGTTGTAGAGGTAGTTGAGGTCCAGCCGGACCCGGGTCGCCGACACCATCTCGACGCCGCGGCCGTGCGTGCCCTTCACCGTGTCCGTCAGATACCGGCCGCCGCCGTAGGACTGGTCGCCGCAGGTCGCGTCCCGCACCGGGAGGAACAGCCCGCCCCCGTACGCGGCCAGCCACCACAGCGACAGCTCGCCCCACGGGGTGTCCAGGATGCCGACGCGGTCGTAGCGGCACACGCCGTCCGGGCCGGCCGTGTCGATCTCGATCGCGCCCGGCGCCTCGCGCAGCCCCACCTCGGCGACGAACTCGTCGGCGGGCGGGAAGTAGCGCAGGGCCGTGAAGCCGCCGGTGCGCGGGATCGGCGACTGCGGGTGGCTCGCGAAGAGCCGGTCGCGCTGGTCGCGGAAGTCGGCGAGGCCGGTCGCGGTGAGGTAGATGCGGGCCACCGCGGCGCGGTAGCCGGCGAGTTCGAGTGCCTGCACGACGACCACCGTATCCCGCGGGCCTTGAGTGGATCTTGCTGTTCGCCTTACAGTCATAAGGCCTAGGCATTGAAACGTTTAAATGCTTGGATTCCGCCCCGCGCACCTCCCCCCACCGAGGAGAACCGCATGGCCCCGTCCGCATCCCCTCCTGCCCGAAAACTGCTCCGCCGGGTGGTCGTCCTGGCTACCGCGGTCGTCACCACGCTCGCCACCGCGAGCCCGCCGGCCGCCGCCACCGCGGCGCCCCCGGTCGGCGTCGCCGGTGCGCACTGGATCTGGTACCCCGAGGGCGACCCGGTGCAGAGCGCGCCGGCCGCCACCCGCTACCTGCGCCGCACGTTCACCGCACCGGCCGGGCCCTACACCGACGCCCAGCTCGTCGTCACCGGCGACGACACCGTCGACGTCTGGCTCAACGGCACCTACCTGGCCGGCTCGCCCCGCGTCGCCGACGCCTGGAAGCAGGCCCGCTACGTCGACCTGGCCGCGGCGCTGCGGCCCGGCACCAACAACCTGCAGATCGCCGCGCGCAACACCAGCACCGGCCCGGCCGGCGTGCTCGGCCGGGTCCACATCGCCGCCTCCGGCGGCACGGTCGACCTCGTCACCGACGGCTCCTGGCAGGCCGCGAACTCCGTGCCCGAGAGCTGGGTCGCGGCGGCGGACCTCGGCGCGTACGGGGGCGGGCCCTGGCTGCAGAACGTCCTCGCCGCCGACAACGCCGCCGACTCGCCGGTGACGCTCGCCGGGCTGACCACCGAGCGCCGCGCGGACCCGGTCGGCGTCGACGCGCGCCGGCCGCGCTTCGGCTGGCGGCTGGTCGCCACCGCGGCCGGCCAGGTGCAGGGCCGATACCAGGTCGTCGTCGGCACCACGGCCGGCGGCGCGGACGTCTGGGACAGCGGCCAGGTCGCGTCGGCGCAGAGCGTCGACGTCGCGTACGGCGGGCCCGCGCTGGCCAGCAACCGGACCTACCACTGGCGGGTGCGGATCTGGGACGCGCAGGGCCGGCCCAGCCCGTGGAGCCCGTCGGCCCGCTTCGACACCGGGTTCTACGACCCGGCCACCGAGTGGCAGGCCGGCTTCATCGGCGCGCCCGGCGGCGCGAGCCTCACCGGCGCCGAGTGGATCTGGTATCCCGAGGGCGACCCGGCGAGCACCGCGCCGGCCGGCGACCGGTTCTTCCGCCGCACCTTCGACCTGGCGGCCACCGGCAAGGCCACGCTCGTCGTCACCGGCGACGACACCGCCGACGTCTGGGTCAACGGCGCGCGGGTGAGCTCCTCGCGGCGGGTCACCGACGCCTGGAAGCGGGCCACCACGGTGGACGTGACCGCGCAGGTGCACGCCGGCACCAACACGATCGCCGTCGCCGCCACGAACACCACCGCAAGCCCGGCGAGCGTCATCGCCAAGCTGACCGTCGGCGCCACCACCGTGGCCACCGGTAGTGTCTGGAAGGCGGCACAGTCCGCGCCGTCGGGCTGGCAGCAGCCCGGCTTCGACGACGCCGCCTGGCCCGCCGCCCGGGTGACGGCCGCCTACGGCTCGGGCCCGTGGGGTGCCCAGGTCACCGTGCCCAACCCCACGCCGTACCTGAGCAAGGGCTTCACCGTGGGCAAGCCGGTCGCCCGGGCCCGGCTCTTCGCCACCGCGTTGGGGCTGCACGACACCTACCTCAACGGCGTCAAGGTCGGCGCCGAGCGGCTCGGCCCGGGCTGGACCGACTACACCAAGCGCCTGCAGTACCGCGGCTACGACGTGACGGCGGGCATCAGGCAGGGCGCCAACACCCTCGGCGCGCTGCTCGGCAACGGCTGGTTTTCCGGCAACATCGGCTTCGCCGGCAGCCAGCGGTACGGGACCTCGCCGTGGTACTCCGCGCAGCTGTCCATCGAGTACACCGACGGCACGCGGGCCGACATCCGTACCGATGGATCGTGGTCCGCGGCACCCAGCGTGATCGTCGCCGACGACCTGTACCACGGCGAGGACCAGGACGCCCGGATCTCGTCCGCGGCCGGCACGGCCGTGACCGTGCGGACCGGGGCGAAGCCGCGGCTGGTCGCCCAGGTCGACCCGGGCGTGACCGTGCGGCAGGAGCTGCGGCCGAGGTCGATCACGCAGCCCAGACCGGGAGTGTGGATCGCCGACCTCGGGCAGAACTTCGCGGGCTGGAACCGGCTGCGGGCGACCGGCCCGGCCGGCACCCGGATCACCCTGCGGCACGGCGAGATCCTGAACGCGGACGGCACCCTCTACACCGCCAATCTGCGCGCCGCGCAGGCCACCGACACGTTCACGCTCGCCGGAACCGGCGCGGCCGAGGTCTTCGAGCCGCACTTCACCGTGCACGGCTACCGCTACGTCGAGCTGACCGGCTTCCCCGGCACCCCGACCGCCGACAGCCTCACCGGGCTCGCGGCCTGGACCGACGGCGCCGAGACCGGCACCTTCAGCACCAGCGACGCGCTCGTCAACCAGCTCCAGCACAACATCGTCTGGGGCGCGCGCTCCAACATGCTGTCGATACCGACCGACTGCCCACAGCGCGACGAGCGGCTCGGCTGGACCGGGGACATCGCCGCGTTCGGGGCGACGTCGACGTTCAACTTCGACACGCACGGGCTGCTCGACAAGTTCGCCGACGACCTGGCGGACGCGCAGCGCGCCGACGGGGCGTTCACCGACGTCGCGCCGGCCGTCATCGACGGCGCGGGTAAGGCCGGCTGGGCCGACGCGGGCGTCGTCGTGCCGTACACGATCTGGCAGCGCTACGGCGACCTGTCCGCCGCGGACCGCAACTTCGCGGCCATGGCCAGGTACGTCGACTACCTCAGGTCGACCGCGGGCGCGGACCTGATCCGCAACCACGAGACCTTCGGCGACTGGCTCAACGTCGACGACAACACGGCCAACGACCTGAGCAGCACGGCGTTCTTCGGCTGGTCGGCCCGGCTGCTCTCGCGGATGGCCGCGGCGACCGGGCGCACGGCCGAGGCCGGCACCTACGGCACCCTCGCGGACCAGATCGCGGCCGCGTTCACCGGCCGGTTCGTCGCGGCCGACGGGACCGTGTCCGGCAACAGCCAGACCGGGTACGTGCTCGCGCTCGCGTTCGGCCTGGTGCCGGCGAACCGCACGCAGGCGGTGGCGGACAAGCTCGCCGCCAAGGTCGCCTCCCGCGGCGGCCACCTGTCCGTCGGCTTCATGGGCGTGGAGAACCTGCTGCCGGTGCTGGCCGAGTACGGGCACGCGGACACCGCGTACCAGATCCTGCAGCAGCCGGACTATCCCGGCTGGGGCTACATGAACTCGCGCGGCGCCACCACGATCTGGGAGCGCTGGGACGGGATCAGGCCGGACGGCACGCTGCAGGACGTCGGCATGAACTCGTTCAACCACTACGGCCTCGGCTCGGTGGGCGACTGGCTCTACCGCACGGTCGGCGGGGTGGGCCCGGCCGCGCCGGGCTACAAGCAGGTGCTGATCGCCCCGAGGCCCGGCGGTTCGCTCACGGCCGCGACCGCCTCGCTGCTGACCGCGTACGGCCAGACGCGCTCGGAGTGGACCCGGTCCGGCTCGACGCTGACGCTGCGGGTGGTGGTGCCGCCGAACGCGACGGCCACCGTACGGGTGCCGGCCGCCTCGGCCGCGGCGGTGACCGCGCCGGCCGAGGCGGTGCCGCAGGGCTACGCGAACGGCGTGGCCTCCTACGCCCTCGGGTCGGGCAGCTACACCTTCACCGCCGGCTGAGCCCGGATCCGGGCCTGTGGCGCGGGTACGCCCGCGTCACAGGTCCCGGAGCTCGTCCTCGAGCAGCCCGGTCAGCCGGACGTGCCGCTCGCCGCCGACCGGGATGCCCCGGCTCGGTCCCTCGGCCAGCATCAGCAGGTAGAAGTGCACCCGGTAGAGCGCGAGCCGGGTGCGCGCGGCGTCGTCGAGGACCAGGCCGGTCGCGGCGGCGTAGCCGCGCAGGAACGGGTGGTCCGGCTCGTCCTCGATGCGGCGCCGCAGCGCCGGGGAGACGAAGTCCAGCAGCGGGTCGCCCCACAGGAAGCGCTCGCCGTCGACAAGCCCGCTGAGCCGGCCGCCCTCGGTCAGCACGTTGCCGTCCCAGAGGTCGAAGTGCAGCAGCGCCGGCCGGGTGACCGTCGCCAGGTTGCTCGCGTGCCGCGCGGCCAGGTCGCCGATGCCCGCCGGCAGCGGCACCTTCCAGTCGGCGGCGTCGGCCAGCAGGGCGTCGAGGATCGCGCCGAACGTCGCCGGCCAGCCGGTGCCGCTCGGGCGGTCGCCGGCGTAGCCGAAGTGCGGGCCGGTGAGCCGGTGCAGTCCGGCGATGGCGGTGCCGAGCTGCTCGCGTACCGCGGTGCCGTCCGCGACGCCGGTCAGGGTCGTGCCGGGCAGCAGGGTCGTGACGATCCAGTCCTCGGCCACGTGCAGCACCTCGGGCACGGGTACGCCCGGGGCGCCGGACCGGACCATCCGGAAGTACGACGCCTCGGCCTCGATGAGCCCGCGCTCGTACCGGAGCAGCCGGGCAGACGGCGGCGGCCCCACCTTCACGACCACGTTCCGGCCGTCGGCCAGGCTCGCCCGCCACACGGCGGCGAATCCGCCGCCGGAAAGTTCCGCCGCATCGGTCACACTTGCACCCATGGACCCCGCGATCAGGCCGTCGATAGTGCAGATGTCGAGGTTGCGTTGGGTCGGACTGCGCATGACGCATTGTGCACCCGCCCCGTTTGCGAAAACCTAGGAGTCCACGAAGGATCGAGCGCCGGCCGACGGTGTCTCGAGCGCCCGGAAGGGTACATCTGCTGGCATGACCGTCAGTGACGAACGGCCGGGGCTGGTGGACCCCGGCCGGGACCTCACCCCCGGCACCGACCTCCCGGACACCTGCCCGGTGCCACTAGCCTCGCCGGCGATCGCCGACGACCTCCCGCGCTACCTCCATGCCCTGCGCCGGCTCGCCGACGCCGACGATCTCGCCGCCGCGCACTCGGGATGCACCCTCGCCGTCGGCGTGGCCCGCCGGTGCGGCTCGGCGGCCGGGCTGGTGACGGCGTACTCGCAGCGCAGCTCCGTGGCCCGGCGCCAGGGCCGGCTCGCCGAGGCCGCCCGGGACGCGGAGGCCGCCGCGGAGTTGCTCGAGGTCACCGGCGGTGATCCGTCCGGGGCCGCCGCCGCGCTGCTGATGTCGCGGCGCATCGCCGTGCTGCTCGACCTGGGCGAGCTCGAATGCGCCGACGGCCTGCTCGGCCCGTCCGGGTTCGCCGGCGTGCTGCCGGACACGCCCGAGTTCCTGCTCCTGCGCTACGCCCGCGGGCGCCTGCACGCCGCGGCGGCGCGGCCCGGCGAGGGCCTCGCCGATTTGTACCGGTGCGGCGAGCGCCTCGCGGTGCGGCGCTCGGATCATCCCACCGTGCTGCCGTGGCGTTCGGCGGCCGCCGCCGTGCTGGCCGGCCTCGGCGCCGGCGAGGCGGCGGAGCGGCTGGTCGCCGAGGAGGTGGCGCTGACCCGGCGGCACGGGCTCGCGTCCGCGCTCGGCCGGGCGCTGCGCATCCAGGGCCAGGTCCGCGGGGGCGTCGACGGCATCTGCCCGGCCGAGGAGGCGATCCGGGTGCTGCGGGGCACCCCGCGGCGCTTCGAACTGGCGACGGCCCTGGTCGATCACGGCGCGCTGCTCAACGCCGCGCGCCGCCGGCCCCAGGCGCGCCGGGTGCTGCGCGACGGGCTGGAACTGGCGCAGGAGTGCGGCTCCCCGGCCCTGGTCGCCCGGGCCCGTGCACTCCTCGCGGGCCGGGCCCGTCCGTAGGCGGGGGCTTACCGGCCTCGCATCGGCGCTCAAGTAAGGGTAGCCTCACCTGTGCTGTGCTGGCTTCCCTTGCGCCGAACGGACGGTTATGACGACGACAGCCCTGGCCGCCGTGGCCGGCCCGGACACCGAGCCCTACCGTCCGTTCGCGCTGCGGGTCACCCGCAGCGTGCGCCTGAGCACCACCTTCGTCCGGGTGACGCTGTCCGGGGAGTCCCTCGCCGGCTTCGACCATCACGGCTTCGACCAGCGGATGAGCCTGCTGTTCGTGCCGCCGGGCACCGACTGCGAGGCGTTCGCCCGGCAACCGGACTGGGCGCGGGCCTGGCACGCCGGCCCGTCGTCGTCGTGGGCGCCGCTGCGCGTCTACACGGTGCGCGCCTTCCGGGAGCCGGAGCGGGAGATCGACGTCGACTTCGTGCTGCACGGCACCGCCGGCCCGGCCTCGCGGTGGGCGAGCCTGGCGCGGGCCGGCGACCGGATCGTCATGATCAGCGCCGCCAGGGGGCACCCGATCACCGACGTCGCCTGGCGACCGCCGGCGGGCGCGAGCTGGCTGCTGCTCGCGGCCGACGAGGCGGCCCTGCCGGCGGCCGCCTCGATCCTGGAGAGCCTGGACCGCCCGGCGCGGGCCTTCCTCGAGGTGCCGTTCCCGGACGACCGGCTGACCATCGCCGGCCCGGCGGAGATCACCTGGCTGGTCCGCAGCCGGGGCGAGCGGCTCGGACCGGTCGTCCGCGAACAGCTTGACCGCACCGCGCCGTCCGGCATTCCGGGCGCCGTCGTCGAGCAGGAGGACGGCGACGTCTGGGACGTGCCCGAGGAGACGTCGGGCGGCTTCTACGCCTGGTTGGCCGGCGAGGCCGGGCCGGTGGTTTCCCTGCGCCGGCACCTGGTGGCCGAGCGCGGCGTCGACCGCCGCGCGGTCGCCTTCATGGGCTACTGGAAGCGGGGCCGCCCCCAGCCGAACTAATACTTTCGTCAGATTCGCCGGGCGCCGGTGATTCATAGATTCGGGTGATGCGTGTTCACCTCATCCGGCTCGTCGCGGCGGCCGTCGCTGCGGCGGTCCTGGTATTGCCGCGGCCCGCGTGGGCCGGGCCGCCCGGCGGCGAACCCAGCCCAGCGTCCGTCGACGCGTACCTGCGCGAGGCGCTGGAATCGACCGGGGTGCCCGGGCTCTCCGCGGTGCTGACGCACGGCGACCGGGTCGTGCACGCCACCGGGCTCGGGCGTGATTCCTCCGGCCGGCCGGTCACCGCGGACACGCCCATGCGGGTGGCGTCGGTCAGCAAGTCGTTCACCGCGGCGGCCGTGATGTCCCTCGTCGACGACGGCCTGGTCGCGCTGGACGAGCCGGTCGTCGGGTACCTGCCGGAGTTTCGGATGGCCGACCGGCGGGCGGCCCGGATCACCGTGCGGCAGTTGCTGAACCAGACCTCGGGGCTGTCGGACACCACCGTGGACATCGGAGCGACGCAGCGGGCCGGCGACCTGGCCGGCTACGTGGCCGCCCTGCGGCCCGGCGCGCTGGCCGCCGCACCCGGGACCCGCTGGGAGTACTGCAACGTCAACTATGACGTCGCCGCCCGGCTCGTCGAGGTCGTCGCCGCCCGAGGCTTCGGCGACGCGATGCGTGAACGGGTCTTCGGGCCGCTCGCCATGTCCGGCAGCGCCGTCGGCGACCGGGTCGTGCGGCCGTCCGACGGCTTCTTCTCGGTCTACGGCGCCTGGGTGCGCCGGGCCGAGCTGCCCGGCTTCCGCGACGGTGGGTCCGGCGGCGTCGTCACCACCGCGGCCGACATGGGCCGGTGGCTGATCGCCCAGACCGGGCACGGCCCTGGCGTGGTGACGCCGGCCGGCCTGGCCACCATGCACGCGCCGTCGGCGGTGAGCGACTACGGCATGGGCTGGGGTGAGGAGGCCGTCGGCGGCCGGACTCTGCTGGTGCACTCGGGCAACCTGTTCACCTACACCGCCGTCGAGGCGATCGACCCGGGCACCGGATACGGCTACGCGGTCATGTTCAACAGCGCGTCGCTGCGCGACGACACCTACGACGTGCTGCTCGGGCTCGTCGCGCTGAGCGAGGGCCGGACGCCCGCCGCGCCGGGCGGGGGCCGCCAGACGATCGAGGCGGTACTCGGGCTCTGCGCCCTCGCCGCGGCCGGGCTCGGTGTGCTCGGCGTGCTGCGCTCGCCGCAATGGGCGCGGCGACGCGCCGGACGGCCGCGGTGGCGTGCGGCGCTTCGGCTGGTCCCGGTCCTGTTGCCGGCCGCGGTTCTGGCCACCTATCCGCAGTGGGTCTCGTTCCTGATGAACGGGCGAACCGTCACCTGGGCACAGCTGACCTACTTCGCGGCGCCGCTGACGATCACCATCGGCGTCGCCGGCCTGGCCGGGCTCGCCACCGCCGTTTCCCGGCTCGCGCGGCTGCGGTCGGTAGGGTCGGGCGGGTGAGAAACGGCGCCCTGTTGGTGGTCATCGCCGGTGCGACCGTGCTCAACGGGCTGTTCCTCGACCGGCTGCCGGTGTGGCGGCAGTCGCTGTTCGCGATGCTGGTCGTCGCGGCCTACCTGCACGGACGTCACCTGCCGACGCGCCGGGACCGGGTTCTGCTTGCCGCCGCGGCGTTGCCCGCCCTCGCGTACGCCGTGCCGGCCCCGTCGACCGGCCTCGGCGCGCTGATGGCCCTCTCCGTGTTCATGGCGCTGCCGTGGCTCACCGGCAGGTTCCGGCGTCAGCAGGCCGAACTGGTCCGGGCCGCGGCGCAGCGGGTGGCGCAGCTCGAGCGGGAGCGGGAGTTCGTCGCCGAGCAGGTGCGGCTCCGGGAACGGGCGCGGATCGCCGCGGACATGCACGACTCGCTCGGCCACGAACTGGCGCTGATCGCGCTGCGCGCCGGTGCCCTCGAGCTCGCGCCCGACATGACCGAGCGCAACCGGGAGGCGGCGACCGGGCTGCGCCGCTCCGCGATCACCGCGACCGACCGGCTGCGCCACACCGTCGGCCTGCTGCGCGCGGAGGCACCCGCGCCGACCGAGACTCCCGGCGAATCCCTCGAGGCGCTGGTGGACCGCGTCCGTGACGCCGGGCTGACGGTGCGCCTGCACCGCGACGCTCCGCGCCCGGCCGCGCCGCGGGATTCGACGCCCGCGGACCGGGCCGCGCATCGGGTGGTGCAGGAGGCGCTGACCAACGCGGCACGCCACGCGCCCGGCGCCGACGCCGACGTGCGGGTCGAACAGGCAGGCGACACAATCACCGTGACCGTGCGCAACCCGATCACCGACCCGTACCGGCCGCCGGAGTCGGGCACCGGCACCGGAATCGCCGCCCTGCGGGAACACGTCGCGCTGATCGGCGGCACGCTGCGAGCCGGCGCGGAGCACGGCGTGTTCACCGTGACGGCGTGCCTGCCCACCGGAAAGGACCTCGATTGATCCGGGTCGTTCTCGCCGACGACGAGCCCATGATCCGCGTCGGGTTGACGGCGATCCTGACGACCGACCCGGGCATCGCCGTGGTCGCCGAGGCCGCCGACGGCCGCGAGGCGCTCGAACTGGTGCGTCTGCACCAGCCCGACATCGCGCTGCTGGACATCCGGATGCCGCGCCTCGACGGACTGTCCGCCGCCGCGCGGCTGTCCGCCGTCGCACCGCACGTTGCGGTGATCATGCTGACCACCTTCGACGAGGACGGCTACGTGGCGCGGGCGCTCGCCGCCGGCGCCGCCGGTTTCCTGCTCAAGGCCGCCGACCCGCGCGAGCTGATCCTCGGTGTCCGGGCGGTCGCCGAGGGCGCCGCGTTCCTGTCGCCGCGGATCGCGCAGAAGGTGATCGCCAAGCTGGGCGACGGGCTCGCCCGAGCCGACCTGGCCCGCAACCGGTTGACGGCGTTGACGACGCGCGAGCGCGAGGTGCTCGCGCTCGTCGGGCGCGGCATGTCCAATCGGGAGATCGCCCGATCGTTGTTTCTGGCCGAGGGGACGGTGAAGACGCACGTCAGCGCCATCCTGCTGCGGCTGGGGCTGAACAACCGGGTGCAGGCGGCCCTGCTGGCCTACGAGGCCGGGCTGATCCCACACACTGGCTCCGCCTGACCCGCGTGGGCGGTCAGGCCTCGCTTACCTCAATGACTCGCGTGGTCGGTGCCGCGTCTCCGAGGTTCGCTCGGTGTGCGAGCCGGTCGGGGTCGACCATGAAGGAGTCGTAACCGGCTCGCGATCGAAATCTGATGACGTGGACCTCGGTGCCTGAATCGCCGCTGCGCAGTCGACGCTCGACCGACCCGCCATGCCGTTCGAGCAGTGCCAGCACCGCATCCTCGTAGCGTCGTCCGGATTCGGCGTTCCCGGGCGCCATCTCAACGATGGCAACCAACAACATCGCGTCGGCGGCAGCGTCGTCCGATCTCGTCATGGATCGAAGTGTCCCACCGCGACACCCGGTCTCGGACGGGCGGTGGTCGGTCGTGACCTGAACACGCCACCGCTGGGCCACCGGATCGGCCGGACTGTTTTGATCGGCTCCTACGCGATCGGGGTCGCCGCCGTCCCCGTGAGCATCGCCGCACTGGTGTGGTGGGCCGTGGCGGCGATATAGGCCACCGCCCGGCCGTTGTTTCTTGCCGAGGCGCGGAGCACTCAGTGGGCCGTGGCCAGGCCCGGGTCGATGGCCTCGGCCGGGAGGCGCCACGGGCGGACCACCAGCAGCAGCACCGCGTTCGCCGCGAGCATGCCGCCGGCGATCACCAGGGCCATGCCGATGGCGCCGGTGCCGAGGACGCCGACCAGCGGGGCGGCCAGCGCACCGAGGCCGAACTGGACCGCGCCGAGCAGGGCCGCCGCGGTGCCGGCCGCCTCCCCGTGCCGGGAGAGGGCGAGCGCCGGGGCGTTCGGCAGGGCCAGGCCGACCGCCGCGAGCACCGCCCAGAGCGGCACGAGGATGCCGGCCAGGCCGCCGAAGCCGGTGGCGGCGAAGAGCAGCAGGACCCCGGCCGCGGCGGCGCCGCCGGCCAGCGAGGAGACCAGGATCTGCGACGGCGTCCAGCGGCGCAGCAGCCGCACGTTGAGCTGGGTGGCGGTGATCAGGCCGATCGCGCCGGCGCCGAACACGAAGCCGAACTGCTGCTCGCTGAGGCCGAACTGCTGCTGGAAGACGAACGACGAGCCCGAGACGTAGGCGATCAGGGCGATCATCGCGAGCCCGGCCACCAGGATCAGCCCGAGGTAGGTCCGGTCGGTGAAGAGCCGGCCGTAGTCGCGGACGGTGCCGGCCACGCCGCCGTTGCGCCGCCGCGCGACCGGCAGGGTCTCCGGCAGCCACAGCGCGGCGACCGTGAGGATCGCGATCCCGAACAGCGCCAGCACCACGAAGACGCCGCGCCAGGACGTCCAGTTGAGCGTGATGCCGCCGAGCGTCGGCGCGAGGATCGGCGCGGCGCCCATGACGAGCATCAGCCGGGAGAGCAGCTTCGCCGCGGCGAGCCCGGTGAACAGGTCGCGGACGACCGCCATCGCGACGACCGTGGCCGCGGCGGCGCCAAGGCCCTGCAGGACCCGCAGCGCGCCGAGGACGGCGAGGTTCGGCGCGATGACGCAGAGGATCGACGCCGCGATGTGCACGGCGACGCCGGCGATCAGCGGCCCCCGGCGGCCGGCCGCGTCGGAGACCGGGCCGATCAGCAACTGGCCCAGCGCGAGGCCGGCCAGGGTGCCGGTGAGGGTCAGCTGGACCGTCGCGGCGGTGGTGTGCAGCTCGTCGGTGATCGTCGGAAGCGACGGCAGGTACATGTCGATGGTGAGCGGGCCGAGGGCGATGAGGAAGCCGAGCACCAGCACGAGCCGCAGCCGCTCGCGGGGGGACATGAGCTCCCCGGGTGTCGGCGCTGCCGGTGCCGCCGTGCGTTCGGGCGCCTGGGTCATTGGGGTCCCCATCCGTCGTACGGGTCGGTCGCCGGTTCAGCGTCCGACACGGGTACGACAAGTTCGGTGCCCGGTGGCTGATTCCCCGGAATGCAATTAGGTGCCGCCCGTCACACCGATGAGCAATTCAACCTGGCCTCGGGGCCAGAGGCGTCCGGGCCGTCGGCCTCCGCCGGGCGCTGCCGCCCGGGCCACGTTGAAAGGCTCACTGACGAAATGGCCCGGCACGCCGTACCGAATTGTGGAAGCTCGGTTGACGTGCCGGGCCCTTTACCGGCTATTCCTGGGTCAGAACGGCGTCATCACGATGCCGGCGCGGCGCGGGTCGCCGCTGTGCACCAGGGACTCCTGGTTCTGCACGTCGTCGAAGGCGAAGCCGTACGCCTTGCCGTCGATCATCTGCTCGTGGACGATCCGCGAGTAGTGGTCGGTCAGCTCGCCGCGGTAGAAGTCGGCGGCCGTGCCGCTGGGCTGGGTGTCCAGCGTGCCGAGGGTGCTGCGGTGCAGCGCGGCGCACAGCGTGCGGGCGATCGGGCCGACGACCAGGTCGTTCGGCGCGCCCAGCGCCCCGTCGCAGCCCCACACGTTGGCGGTGCTCGGCTTGGTGAACGAGGCCACCGTCCGGCCCGTGGTGTCGGTGAAGTTCATGACGTTGCCCGAGGTCCGGCCGAAGAACCTGGTGTCCGGCCGGTCGCCGAACGGCACCACGGTCAGCGTCTTCGAGGCGTACGCGTTCCATGCCGAGGTGATGTACGGGTCCAGGTAGGTCGCGCTGAACAGCCCGGCGTCGGCGGCCTTGCCCGGTGCCAGGACGCGCAGCACGGTGCCGTCGGAGCGGGTGTACGCGGTCTTGGAGAAGCCGGCCTGCGCCTTGATCTGGTCGATGACCCGCTGCCGCCCGCCGGGCTTGAGCTCACCCGTCGTGATGGTGACGCCGTTGCCGCCCTGCACCGAGACGATGTGCGGCACCGCGAACATGTCGACCTGCGAGCTGTTGAGGAACAGTCCCGAGTCGTCGAGGGTGAACTCGCTCCAGTCGAACAGGGTGTCCTTGTTGGGATCCGCGCCCGCCCACGGCGCGGGCTGCACCAGGCCGTCGGTGCTGAGCCGGAAGTCGAGCTTCTTGCCGAACGACATGTAGAGGCGCCCGGACAGGTTCTTCGGCATCTTGATGGTGGTGCTCGAGCCGTTGGCCGGCCCGGGGATCGACACGTCGGGCGCCGGCACCGGTACGGGCTGCCCGCCGGTCCAGTTGGTGAACGTGCCGGCGGCGTTGACGTAGCCGAGCTTGCCGGTCGTCAGGTTCACGCCGAGCAGGTAGAGGAAGACGGCGTCGCCGCGCCCGGTGTTGTTGGTGACCGTGACCGGCAGCAGGCCGGATGCCGGGGGCGGGGACGCCTCGTTCGTCGGCGCCGTGGTCGGCGCGGTCGTCGGCGGCCTGGTGGTGGGCGCGGTGGTCGGCGTCGTGGGTGCGGCCGTGGTCGGCGCGGTGGTCGGGGCCGTGGTCGGCGGCGCCGTCGGGCCGTTGCCGCAGGGCCGGCCGTTGAGCAGGCAGTTGACCGGGGTGGCGCCCGAGCCGACCAGGCCGAAGGAGGCCTTGCCGCCGACCGGGACGGCGCCGTTCCAGGAGCGGTTGGTGAAGGTGCGGTGGCTGCCCGCGGCGACCATGTCTGCGTCCCAGTAGCTGCCGACGGTGGTGCCGGCCGGCAGGTCGAACTCGACCTTCCAGGAGGTCAGCTCGGAGTTGCCGCCGTTGCTGATGGTCACGTCGGCCTGCCAGCCGGTGCCCCAGTCGGAGGTCTTGGTCAGGGCGGCGGTCGCGGCGGCGGCGGACGCCGGCAGGGCGATCCAGGTGGTGCCCGCGGCGGCCACCACGGCGGCCACGGAGAGCAGGAGTGTTCGTTTGCGGCGCATCGGGGGGCTGCCTTCGTCGGGGATGTTTCGGGGGGACTCCAATTATTAAGACTCCTAACCACGAAGTTGATTAAATGACGAGATGATTAAAGTGCCGTTAATGGATTTGTTCGCCCGGATCTCTACAGAGAGTCGCCCGCCGATCGCATAAAGCGCGATCGGC